>NZ_JBAHUR010000001.1:300000-473149 GCF_036689815.1 Magnetovibrio sp. PR-2
ACGGTGCAAACCGCACCGTTGTGGGTGGACGGCTGGCCTTTGCAGCCGACCCAGCGCTCGTTTGCTGCGTGGGCGTCGATGACGCCGACCACCGGAACGCCGTGGTGACACAGCGCAATCAGGCTGCCGAACAAAGGCTTTCCAGTGACAAAGGAATTGGTGCCGTCGATGGGGTCCAAGACCCAGACAAACTCGGCGTCCAAATTTTCGTCGCCATATTCTTCGCCCAAAATGCCGTGATCGGGGTAGGTCTCATTGATCAGCGCGCGCATGACTTTTTCGGCCATGCGGTCGGCTTCGGTCACGGGTGAGGCGTCGGACTTGGCGTCCACGGCAATCCCGGTGCGAAAGCGGTCCATAATCTCCGGCTTGGCCGCGTCGGCCAGACGTTGGGCAAGATCGGCGAAGGCTGTGTAATCCGTCATCGGTCTATTCGTCCTTTAACGATTTCAAATAGGCCAAAACGTCTTGGCGGTCTTTTTCTTTTTTCAGACCCGCAAATGCCATTTTGGTGTCGGTGACGTACGTGCGCGGCGAAGCGATGAAGCTGAGGATATCGGCTTCGGTCCAAGTGCCGCCCATGAGAGAAAGCGTTTTGGAATAGCGGAAACCTTCGACTTTGCCTTTGTCGCGCCCGACGATGTTGAACAAGTTCGGCCCGGTCATGTTGCGCGCGCCCTTGTCGGAGGTGTGGCACGTCTTGCATTTGCGCCGAAAGGTCTTTTTGCCCTTGTCGACATCGCCGGTGACGGCGGCAACCACTTCTGCCACAGGTTCAGGGGCGGCTTCGACCATGGCTTTAGGTGCGGGCTCAGGGTCTGTTGCGACAACGGGCTCTCGGGCTGGCTCTCGGGCTGGCTCTGGGGCTGGCTCGGGTGCGGGCTCAGCTTGAACCGTTTCTTCAGGCTCAGCTTGGGGCTCGGGTGCGGGCACGGGTTCGGGGGCTTTTTCAGCAACGCTGGGAGAAGAGGACTGCGGCGGGAAAGCCAGATCGCCGACAAGGTTCACAGCGACAAAAACAAAAACCGTCAGGGCCAATGCGCCCACAATATTTTTCAACATTTGAAACCTATTTATTATTGAGACGTTACGCGGTTCAAAAGGTCTTTGCAGACCATACACGTGCGACCTTCCCCCCGCAACGATCAAAGCCTTATAAAGCAAGGTCTTGAACCATCATCGGGGATGTGGTCTTTAAGACGTCAAACCCTATCCTTTGAGGCCTGAACATGAGCTTAACCCAGCTTAATCCCCCCCTGAGACCAATCGTCATCATTCCCGCCCGCATGGCGTCCATGCGCTTGCCCGGCAAGCCGCTGGCCGATATCGCCGGGCTGCCGATGATTGTGCAGGTCCTCAAACGTGCCGAAGAAGCCGACATCGGCCCGGTCGTGGTGGCGTGCGCGGAGCCTGAGATTAAAGAGGCCGTGGAACAGGCGGGCGGCCAAGCGGTGCTGACCGATCCGGGTCACCCGTCCGGCTCCGACCGCATCTTCGAAGCGTTGCAATCGGTCGATCCCAAAGGCGAGTATGACGCCATCGTCAATTTGCAAGGCGACCTTCCGGTCTTGGACCCGGAAGTGGTTCAGGCAGCGGTCAAGCCCTTGGCGGATCCGGATGTGGATATTGCCACCTTGGTGGCTGAGATCGTTGACGAGGACGAAAAAACTAACCCCAACGTGGTCAAGGCCGTGGTGGGTTTCAAAGACGCAGAAGATGTGGGCCGGGCGCTGTATTTTTCCCGTGCGACCACGCCGTCCGGCGACGGCCCGCTGTATCACCACATTGGGATTTATGCGTATCGCCGCGCCGCGCTGGAACGGTTTGTTTCACTCTCGCCCGGTGTGTTGGAACAGCGCGAGCGGTTGGAACAACTGCGCGCGCTCGAAAGCGGTATGCGCATTGACGCCGCGCGCGTTGACACGGTTCCCTTCGGCGTTGATACTCCAGAAGATTTAGACCGCGCCCGCGCGATTTTGGGAGCTTAACATGCCAAACAACACCATAGCCTTTCAGGGTGAACCCGGCGCCAATTCCGATATGGCGTGCCGCGAGGTTTTTCCCGAAATGGACACCTTGGCGTGCTACAGCTTCGAAGACGCGTTTGCCGCCGTGCACGACGGACGGGCGCGTCTGGCGATGATTCCCATCGACAATTCAGTCGCAGGGCGCGTGGCGGATATTCACCATCTGTTGCCGGGCTCCAACCTGCACATCATCGGCGAGCACTTCCAACGCATCGATCACCACCTGTTGGCCATCAAAGGCGCAAAGATCGAAGATCTTAAAGAAGTGCACAGCCACGTGCATGCGCTGAACCAATGTCGCGGCATCATTAAAGAACTGGGCCTCACCCCAACGGTGCACGCCGACACGGCCGGGGCTGCGCACATGATCAGTCAACAATCCGACCCGTCCAAAGGTGCCATTGCGTCGAAACTGGCGGGAGAGATTTACGATCTGGAAGACCTGCGCGCCAATATTGAAGACGCTGAACACAACACCACTCGTTTCTTGATCATGGCGGGCGCGCCGCAAACCCAGCCCTTGGGCGAAGGCATCGTGATGACCAGCTTTGTGTTTCGGGTGCAAAGCATCCCCGCGGCCCTTTACAAGGCGTTGGGTGGGTTCGCGACCAACGGGGTCAACATGACCAAGTTGGAAAGCTACATCATCGACGGCAGCTTCCAAGCGGCGCAATTTTATGCGGAAGTTGAAGGCCATCCGGACGAAAAGCCCATGCAATTGGCGTTTGACGAACTGAAACATTTCACCAGCTCGCTGAAAATCATGGGCACGTATCCGGCGTCAAGTTATCGTGCCAACGTGGCGGCTTAGGCCTCTTGCCTAAACTTGCCCGATCAATGCATAATTGTGTAACTTAATAAGCGCGTTGTACGCGACATCAGTGGGATAGAAGACATGCTCAAACGCTCTAGCGAAAAATTGGGGTTCCAAGGTAAGGCCCCCGCCGCCGATCCGACCAGGCTCTTGCGGATGACCGGCTTTAACAATCTCGATGATGCCACGTTGTTGGGTGCGCTTTTGGATATGAAGGCGCATATGCTTCAAGACGGCAATATGGAAGACCTGCACAACAAAGGCTGTGAAGCGCTGCGTTTGATTGCGGCGCGCAAAGGCAGCTCTTAAATATTTATAATCATTCAAATTATTTTGTCCGTGTGAGTTATCCACATATCGCGCGGCAATTGTGAATTATGGTTAACAAATTCGCACCTTTGTGTTGGATGGTTCCGCGACATTTGGTAATGTGCGATTCGCGCCTAACGAATGTGGGGTACTCTGTGCTTTCGAACCAAAAAACCTTGGCCTCAACTGTATTGAGCCGAACCGCCCGCCGCTTTGCGGTTTTGGGCGCGGTTTTGGGTGCCTCCACGTTGCTTTCAGGCTGCATGACGTACATGACACAATCGGTTGGTGCGCCGATGCAAAGCTGTTTGAGCGACCGTGAAGATGTCGTGGCGGAAGCCGACTGGGACAATGCGACCACGTTGGACGCCAAGTTCGTGAACGGCGAGCTGCGCCCAATGGTTCTGTATGTCGAAACCAACCGTCCGTATATCCTGCGTGTGCGCAACCTGGACCGCGAAAATCACAGCATTTGGGCTCCGGATTTTTTGAAACAAGGCGTGGCGCTCGACACCATTCAGATGGACGACAAGACCCCTGCCGGTGCCTGTGTGAACGGTGTGCGCGTGATGGCGCGTTCCACCGTGACGTTCCGCTTCGTTCCGGTGTGGGAAGGGCGCTATGAAGTTGCCAACAGCCGCTTCCCCATGATCCCGCCTGCTCAGCTCACCGATGGGGTGTTTCACATCATTGAACCGCGCGTCGGTCAGTCTCTGAATTGATCCGTGTTTGGGCGGTTATCCCCAAGCTTTCTTATAACAAGTTCTAATTAAAGGCTTTGTTAGGCTTTGCAGTTGGCAGGCCCCTTGGTATACTCCGCGCGGGAGATCGGCGCGGACGAAGCCCTCGCCAACCCGGTCAGGTCCGGAAGGAAGCAGCCGTAACGAGTTTTTCTTCGGGTCGCTTGCTGGTCTCCCACCTCTTCATGTATCTGGAGCCGGATCCGCAACATGTCAGACGAACAGACAACAGGCGTTGCCGAGGCTTCAAGCGATGAATACCGGGTCTTAGCCCGCAAATACCGCCCCACAGATTTTAACACGTTGATCGGCCAAGAAGCTCTGGTGCGCACGCTCACCAATGCGATCCAAACGGGGCGCTTGGCGCACGCGTTCATGCTGACCGGTGTGCGCGGTGTGGGCAAAACCACCACGGCCAGGATCATTGCGCGCGCGCTCAACTGCATCGGCCCCGACGGTCAAGGGGGCGAGACCGCAGACCCGTGTGGTGTGTGCGAAAACTGCACCGCCATTGCCGAAGACCGCCACGTCGACGTGATGGAAATGGACGCGGCGTCGCGCACGGGCGTGGACGACATTCGCGAAATCATTGAAGGTGTTCGCTACAAACCGGTGTCGGCGCGCTACAAAGTCTACATCATTGACGAAGTCCACATGCTGTCCAAAAACGCGTTTAACGCGTTGCTCAAAACCTTGGAAGAGCCGCCGGAGCATGTGAAGTTCATCTTCGCTACCACCGAAATTCGCAAAGTCCCGGTGACGGTGCTGTCACGCTGTCAGCGCTTCGATTTGCGCCGCATCGATATGGAAACGTTGGCGAACCACTTCAAAGGCATCGTCGAAAAAGAAGGTGCCACGGTGACCGAAGGCGCGTTGAGCCTGATTGCGCGTGCCGCCGACGGCTCGGTCCGTGACGGCCTGTCTTTGTTGGATCAAGCCATTGCGCACACCGCCGGTGAAGTCGGCGAAGACCAAGTGCGCGACATGTTGGGCTTGGCCGATCGCGCCCGCACGTTCGATCTTTTGGACACGGTGATGAAGGGCGATGCCCCGGGTGCGCTGGATCAACTTGCGTCTCAGTACGACAGCGGCGCCGACCCGGCCCAAGTGTTGGAAGACATGTTGGAACTGGTCCACTGGCTGACACGCATCAAAGTCACGCCCACCGCGGCCGAAGCCCCCGGCGTTCCGGAAATGGAGCGCACCCGGGGCCTGGAAATGTCGGGCGGCCTGACCATGGCGGCATTGACCCGCGCGTGGCAAATGTTGCTTAAAGGTTTGGGCGAAGTGCGCGCAGCGCCGAGCGCCTTGCAGGCGGCGGAAATGATTTTGGTGCGCTTGATGTATGGGTTGGAATTGCCGAGCCCGGCGGATGCGCTAAAACAATTGAAAAACGCGCCCCCTGCTTCTCAGGCACCGAGTCCCGGACCCGGTGGTGGTGGCGCGCCTGCGCCAGGTGGAGCGAGCACGTCTGCCCAAAGTTCGCAATCCATGCCCAGCGGTGCCACCCACGGCCCGACCATGAGCGCCAATGCAAACACGGGCCCAGCTGTGAACGCCCAAACCCAACCCCAGCCCCTCAGCGTGTCGGAGCTGGAGCTGCCCAACCCGCAGACCTATGACCAAGTGGTGGACTTGGCGGAAAAGGTGGGCGAGATGATCTTGCACGCCAACCTGATTTCCAACCTGCACTTGGTGAGTTTTCAACCGGGCAAAATCGAATACCGCCCCGCCGACCATGCGCTGCCCGACTTGGCCCAGCGTTTGACCAAGATGCTGAACGATCACACGTCGAGCCGTTGGGTGGTGAGCATTTCACGCGCGCCGGGTGCACCGACCCTCACCCAACAACAAGACGCCGCCGTCGCTGCCGAAAAGGCCGAAGCCGCAGAGGATCCCTTGGTCCAAGCCGTTTTGGAAGCCTTCCCCGGCGCGGAAATTTCCAGCGTCGAAGATTTAAGCGCCGACATCCCGCCGCTTACTCGTCCGTTGGAGGACGAAGAGGTGGATGGGCCACTTGACGTAGACTGAGCTTCAACCTGAAGCTTTCGGCAGGGTCACCGTTTTTGATGCCTCCGTGTCGCCCAGTTTGGCGATGACTTTGACTTCGGTTCCTGCGGAGAACTCACCATTGAACTTCACGGACCACGATCCGTCCGAGTTTACTTTTGGGGACTTGTCTGCCGACATAGCGCCGGATTGAGTCTTATAATGGACCGTGAGGGTTTTGTCGGCCGTACCCGTGCCCTGGGCTTCAAGCCCAGTATAAATATCGGGTTGGCCGAGACCAGTGACGGATGTAACGGTGATGGAAGCCATATCTTTACCTTCTTTCTTTGTGCTGTTTGGAGTGTAGATATGACGAGCATTGGGCCGTTTTGTGATGAAGCATCCCTACGATTTCTGGTCCGGCTCTCTCCGCCGATTGCCTATGCGTTTTGAACATATCTGCATTGCACTTGTGGGCTGGACGTTTTTGAGCTTGAGGACTATACAGGGGCCAGACAACAGCAAGGTGCCTAAAGATTTTTCCGCAGCACCCCCCAATGTCTTACTGAGACCAACAAAACCAATAATTTGACGTCGCGAGCTCTTTTGCGGCGGTGGTTCTCGTCTTCGCTCGACTGTGTCGGTTGCGAACCCGTCTGCTAACCGCGCTTTTCAGCTTGCGTCGACTGAGACGTAGAAGCTGCACGCCATGAACAAAGCCTTATTCAACGCCATTCCGTGGCAATCCTTCACCCCATTTATGAAGTGGGGTCCGCAAGTCACCCGTGAAGATGTTAAGTTCGACCTGATTGCAGGTTTAACGGGCGCGTTGGTGATGCTGCCCCAAGGTGTGGCCTTTGCCGTGATTGCGGGTATGCCGCCGCAGTATGGCCTTTATGCCGGTATGATTCCGGCGATTTTGGCGGCTTTGTTCGGCTCGTCCAAGCACTTGGTTTCCGGGCCCACCACAGCAGCGTCCATCGTGTTGTTTTCAGCCCTTTCGGTTTATGCCGAACCCGGCACCGAACAGTATGTGGCGCTGGCGCTGACCCTCACGTTTATGGTCGGCATCTTTGAGTTGGCCTTGGGCCTCGCCCGCATGGGTGCGTTGGTGAACTTCATTTCGCACTCGGTCATCGTTGGGTTTACGGCGGGTGCGGCGTGTTTGATTGCGGCCAAGCAGTTGAAAAACTTTTTTGGTGTCGAAATGCCGTCCGGCGGACACCTGCATGACATTTTGTTCGCGTTTTATGAGCAGATCGGAAACATCAATTTTTATGTTACGGGCGTGGCCTTGGCGACGGTGCTGTCGGGGGTTTTGACCAAAAAGTATTTCCCGAAAATTCCGTATTTGATTGTGTCCATGTTGTTTGGCTCCGCCATCGGTGTGTTCTTAAACTTCCGTTTGGGCCAAGACGTGACGGGCATCACCACCATCGGAGCGTTGCCTGCGTCCTTGCCGCCCTTGTCGGCCCCGGATCTCAACATTGAAAACATCAAAAACTTAGCCCCCACCGCTGTGGCCGTGACGTTGTTTGCCTTGACCGAAGCCGCCAGCATCGGGCGCTCCTTGGCCGCGCGCGGCGGTTACCGCATTCAGGGCAGCCAAGAATTTATCGGCCAAGGTTTGTCGAACTTGTTTGGCAGTTTCTTTTCCGGCTATGTCGCCACCGGCTCGTTCAACCGTTCGGGTCTGAACTACGAAGCCGGTGCACGCACGCCGCTGGCCGCGATTTTTGGCGGTCTCATGTTGATGGCCGTGGTGCTGTTTGTGGCCCCCTGGGCGCAGTACCTGCCCAAGGCGGTGATGGCGGGCTTGTTGTTCATCGTCGCATGGGGCTTGATCGACTTCAAACAGATCAAGCACATCTTGGTCGCGTCGGGGCGCGAAAGTGCGGTGTTGTTGGTGACGTTTTTCTCGGCTTTGTTCTTGGAGTTGGAGCTTGCCATCTTCGCCGGGGTGCTTTTGTCCTTGTTGATGTATTTGGAGCGGGTCTCCAAACCTACCATTCGCCGCCAAGCGCCGGACAATAGCCTCGCCAAGCGCGTGTTCCGGGCCGACCCCAGCTTGCCGGAATGCCCCCAGGTGCGCATGGCGCAAATTGACGGCTCGATATTCTTCGGCAATGTGACGCGGGTGGAAGACACGTTTGATCTCTACCGCACCAGCTCACCGGACCAAAAGCACTTGGCGATCATCGCCCAAGCCATCCGCTTTGTGGATTTGCAAGGCGGCGAAGCGTTCGTGGACGAAGCGCGCAAACGCGCGGAAATGGGCGGTGGGCTTTACATCATCAACGCGCAGTTGCCACTGTGGGATGTGATGGAAAAATTCGGCTGCTTGGACGACATTGACGAAAACCATTTCTTCCAAGGCAAAACCGCAGCTATTCACGCGATTTATCAAAAGCTGGATAAATCCATCTGTGCCGAATGCCCGAACCGTATTTTCTTGGAATGCCAACAGGAATTCGAAGGCACAAAAATCGGTTCAGCCCAGCAAGAACTGATTACCCGAAACTTCGCCCCAATGCGCTAGGAATTCGCCCAAGTGCGGGCGGTCTTTTTGTTCAGCTTCGATGAGTGAGATCACATCCGCGACAGCGCGGTTGTAGCCCTCTTTGTTCATTTGGCCGCGCGTCAGTTGATAGCGCAGATAGACCAGGTAAGTGTTTAAGACATCCGTTTCGCAATAATCGCGGATTTCGTCCACGCGCCCTTCGTCATACATGGGCGCAACTTTGGAGCCGTCTACGCCGAACTTGCCGGGAAAGCCCAAGACGGAGCAGACTTCGTTGAGTTTGAGGCCCCTGGACGCCGCGCCAAAATCCGTCAGAGCTTCTTGCAAATCACAATGCCAGTCCAATGCGTAGCGAGAGGTGTAATTGTCCCACTTGTTGGTGGTGTCGTGAAACACACCTGCGGTGATGCCGCAGACCATGGCGCGGTGGCGCAGCACGGGCAGGTCGAACCCGCGTCCGTTATAACTCACCAAACGCGGGCGCTTGCGGTCGATGAACTGGTAAAAGCCGCCGACCAGGTCGTGCTCGGGGCTGTCTGCGCCGCCGCCGGAGCGGATTTCTTTGAGGTAATAGTTCTCATAACGCCCATCGCGCTCGATCTCGGCGGATAAGAAGCTTACGGCGACGACTTTGTGAAAGGGCTGGCGCGGGAAGGCGTTTTTGCCTCCCGTGGCGTCGAGGTGGTATTGCTCCAGCGCTTCGCGGCGCTCGGCCACGTCTGGGCCAATGTCGCGGTCCACCAGATTGGGCACGCAATCGGTGTCGGGCACAGTTTCAATATCGAAGACGAACAAGCTTTGGTGTTGCATGAGGGAGATGGTATACACTGGCTGAGACAGATTCCAGGCCTCTTGCGCGGCCTTCTGTGGATAACGCGATTTACGGTGGAGAGACCATGAAAAACCTCGGTGCGATGATGAAGCAGGCTCAACAAATGCAGAGCCGCATGACCGAACTGCAAGAAGAAATGGAACACTTTGTCGCCGAAGGACAATCGGGCGGTGGGATGATCACGGTTCGCTTGAACGGCAAGTTCGATATCCAAGGGATCTCCATCGATCCGTCCATGATTGACCCCGAAGACCCTGAATTGCTGGCCGATTTGGTCACCGCTGCGTTCAACGACGCAAAAGCCAAAATCGACGCCTTCAAGCAAGAAAAGATGCAGGAAATGACCGGCGGTCTGCCCTTGCCGCCGGGTTTCAAACTGCCGTTCTGATCCAAAGGACACGTCCATGTCCGGACCCGGTTCCATTGATGCGTTAATCGGCCTTTTGGCGAAACTGCCGGGGTTGGGGCCGCGTTCGGCCCGGCGCGCGGCGTTGCATCTGATCAAACGGCGCGAATCGTTGATGGAGCCCTTGGCCCGTGCCTTGTCGGAAACGGCGGACAGTGTGAAAACCTGTTCGGTGTGCGGCAACATTGACACCATTGATCCCTGCACCATTTGCACCGGCCCCAAACGCGACCGCAGCCAGATTTGTGTTGTGGAGGAAATCGGCGATTTGTGGGCGATGGAACGCGTGGTGGGCTTTCAGGGGCTTTATCACGTCTTGGGCGGCACGCTTTCCGCGCTCGACGGTGTCGGCCCGGAAGACCTGCGCGTTGGCCAATTGATCGAACGCGCCAAACACGAAGGTGTGACGGAAGTCATCTTGGCCACCAATGCGACCGTAGACGGGCAAACCACTGCGCACTACATCGCGGAACGTCTCGACGGGGCAAATGTGCGCGTGTCCGGACTTGCCCATGGTGTGCCCGTGGGCGGAGAGCTGGACTACCTGGACGAAGGCACGCTTTCCACGGCCTTGAAGGCCAGAAAACCGGTCTGATCTGCTAAACTATCGGTAGTGAGTTTTTCTCAGTTAGGCTTTATAGGCGATTATTGTTTTGCGTACATGCATTTTTGTGGTACAACCATAGATGGATGTGGCGCATGCTGCATCCCCGTTCCCTCAACTTTCTCCCATTCCGGGGGGTCTGGGAAAAGTTGAACCTTGAACGCCTTCCACCTCAACACCCCTCCGGAAGGTGTTCTGCCCATGACCGCGTCACCCCATGCCCGGGGGTGGCGCGGTCGCTTTTTGGGCGTAGCGTGTGGGAAATTGGAGGATTTAGTCGATGCCGCTGGCGTTTTGTACGGCCCGCACGAACGACACGATGTTGTCGATTTGCGGCTCAGTGATGCCTTTGGTCGGGGGCATTTCCCCAAAGCGCCAGTTTTTTTCGCGTTTTCCATCGCGCAGCGCTTTTTTGAAAACGTAGTCGGGGAAGACGTTTTCGCGATACATGGGGTGAATAAGCGGCTGTCCTTTGCGTGACCCGCCAGAGCCATCCGCGCCATGGCAGTCCTGACAGAGTTTGGCAAAGTCCGCCCGACCCGCCTGTTGCAGAGGGGTCAGTTCGGGCACGACCACATTGGCTTTGATCGAGATCTTTTCTTTACCCCACATGGAATACGTGGTCAGCACCACCAAGACTGCCATCATCAAGAGCATCCACTTCCACGGAGAACCCTGACGGGGGGCCTCGGGATGCAGGCCTTCGGTGTCGGTTGGTTGAGGTTCGGGCGCGCTCATGTGTGGGTCCTTACGTGGTGAACAGATCGGATTCTGAGATGAAGTTTTCTATGCTGTCGTCGCGGTCTTCAATTTCAGGCTTGGCCGTATTGCGGTTGGCCGCCGTTTGTTTGGCGGGGGTGGGGGGCTGGAGCTCTTCGGCCGACGTTTCTTCACCCAGTTGAATGCGATCGACGCGGTCGATATCACCTTTGATGCGCGTGGATGAGGTTTCGATGTCGCCAATGGTTTTGTTTGCGGTATCAAAGTTTTTGCGCAGCTTCAAGACACGCTCATCCATCAGCTCCACATTGCGCATCAGTTTGCGCACTTCGTTTTGAATAAGCCCCGCTTGTTCGCGCATCTGGGCGTCTTTCAAAACGGCGCGCACGGTGTTGAGCGTCGCCATCATGGTGGTGGGCGACACGATCCACACCCGCGCGCGATAAGATTTTTCAACCACATCGGGGAGAGATGCATGCAGCTCGGCATAGACGGCTTCGCTTGGCAAAAACATCAACGCACTTTCCGCCGTTTCGCCGGGCACGATGTATTTGTCCGCAATGTCTTTGACGTGCTTCAAGATGTCGGTGCCAAAGGCGGACAGGGCGCGCTTGCGGTCTTCATCAGTTTCCGCGTTTTTTAAAGCCAAGAAACTTTCAAGGGGAAACTTGGAATCGATGACGATGGGTCCCGGCGGGTTGGGCAGTTTCAACAAACAGTCCGCGCGCTTTTTGTTGGAGAGTGTCGCTTGAAATTCATAAGCCGACGGGGGCAAAACATCGGTGACCAAATCGTTCAGCTGAATTTCACCAAACGCACCGCGGGTTTGTTTGTTGGACAGGATGTCTTGCAGACCAACCATTTGATCGGAAAGTTCGTTCAAGTTTTTTTGTGCCGCATCGATCACCGCCAAACGTTCGTGGACTTGTTTGATGACATCGCCGGTGCGTTGGCTGTGTTCGGTGAGCCCGTCGCCTAGGCGCTTGTTGACGCTGTCCAAACGGTCTTCCAACGTGCGCGACAGACCGGTCTGGGTTTCGCCCATGGCTTGGAGCCGTCCGGTGAGCTCGGCTTGATGCAAAACGATGCGGTCGAACAAATCGGCGTGTTGGCTGTTGCGCTTGGACGAGACCATGGCCCACACCACACCCAAAGCCACCACCAGGCAGCCCACAGCGATCAAGAGATTGGTGTCGATGACAATTTGCGAATCCATAGCCAAACAGTGCCTGATCCGGCTTCGAAAGTCCAATGTGCACGTTACGTTCTGTTACATAAAACAGCTGTCTGAGACATACACCAGATACATGGGTCGCTTACCATCTTTCAAATCACATGATTTGTCAGAGGACCTTCCCCATGAACACCCAAGCCCCAACCCTGTCGCCATCGTCAGCCAACACAGGCTGGCTCTATGCCCTTCAATACAAACACGCCACCGTTTTGACCGCGATCACCTTCGTGATTGTCGGGGTGACGGGGGTGATGGTCTTTTTTCATTTGGGCACCCAATATGTGATGGGCATGCATGAATGGCTGGGTCTTGTTATGGTCGCGGCTGCCGCTCTGCATATGACGCGCCACATGAAGGCGCTCGGCAAACAGTTGCAAAAACCGCGCGCACGGGTGTGGTTGGCAACGGGTGCTTTGGTCACGGCTGTGTTTGTCGGCAGTGCCTTGTTGGCCCCCAGTGGCGGCAATCCGATGAAGGCCTATGCGCATAAATCTATAGACGCCTCCGTGAGTGCTATTGGCGCCGTGTTGAACGTGTCGGATAGCGACGTCCAAGCCCGCCTGGAAGCTGCGGGTCTGGACGCCAATGATTTGAACATGTCCGTGAATGATGTGGCTGCATTTAACCACGTGGAAGCGCCCGCCGTTTTGGCCGCCGTCATGGGGCCGCGCTAACTACTCGGCGGCTTGGGCGTGGTCAGTAAACTGGGCGGCGATGTCTTGGAATTCGGCCTCCACCGCGTCCAAGGCGTCGACGATGTCGGGGTCGAAGTGCGCGCCCTTGCCGTCGCGGATAATGCCCATGGCTTTGTCGTGAGAAAACGCCGGCTTGTAGACCCGCTTGGAAATCAGCGCGTCATACACGTCAGCGACGGCCATCAAGCGGCCGGACATGGGGATACCGTCGCCCTTCAAGCCGTTGGGATAGCCCGATCCATCCCACTTTTCGTGGTGTGTCACGGCAATTTCGCGGGCATAGCGCAAAAACGAGTTTGAGCCCAGTTCGTTTTCGGCGACCGCCAAAGCGTCCGCGCCCAACTGGGCATGGGTTTTCATGATCTCAAATTCTTCATCCGTGTGCTTGCCGGGTTTGAGCAAAATACTGTCGGGAATGCCCACTTTACCGACGTCATGCAGCGGTGCGGATTTGTACAACAGATCAATGCTTTCGTCGTCCAGTTGGTCTTTGAAGCGGGGATGGTCTTTGAGCTGCACCGCCAAGGCGCGCACGTAGCGCTGGGTGCGCAAAATGTGCGCGCCGGTTTCGTTGTCGCGGGTCTCGGCCAAACTTGCCAGCGACAAAATGGTCACGTCGCGGGTGCGCGCAAGTTCTTGGGTGTGGTCCTTGATGCGGTCCACCATGGTGTTGGTGTGCTGCGCCATGACGCCGAACTCGTCATTGCTGGCAACGGGGATGCGGTTGTCGTAATCGCCCAAAGTCACACGGGTGAGCACGCTGGTCTGCTGATTGAGCAGGCCGTGCAGGTTGCGCGCATAGGACCGAATGATGTTGAGCGTATGGGGCAAAACCACGATCAGTACGAAGCCAAACTCTTTGAGAACGGAAATCTGTGCTTCTCTCAAACCCACGGCGTCGGCGTTGTGCACAATCCAATCTAAGTCCTTAACCACCAAAAGCATGAACACACCCACCAACACGGTGATGGAGACAGAGGCGAACAATGCCACTTTGCTGGTGAGCGGGAAGTAGTCGTCATCCACGTCGATGTCTTTGTGTTGCGCTTCAATTTCGGCGGCGACGTGGCGTTCGCGCTCTAGCGCTAAGTCGGAGGCTGCAAAAAAGCCCAATCCCGTGACGCCGAACAAAACCTTAAGTCCGCTTTCCAAAAACGGGAAGCCGTAAGCAAATTCATTGTAGGCCATGATCAAAATGGCGCTGGTGGCGAACAGGGCCAATTCCAGCCAAAACAGGCGGTTCACTTGGTATTTGAGCGGTGCGCTGTCCACCAAAGCCGCGACCAAAGGTTTGCGCACCATCAATTGGGCCGCGAGCACCGCGACGATGGGTAGAGCGACTTCTAAGGGTGTTAGGGATTCAATGAAGGGGCAGACCCGGATTCCATAAACGGGAATAACCACCATGGTGACGAGATAATGCAACAAGGCGCGCATACGATTGTCTTCAGCTCCCCGTGAACGGATCAATGGGCTTGAATTCAGGGCAGTCGTGCCCTTGGAGTCTGTGTGCATTATACGCCTCAAACGCTAAGATTTCTTGACCTTTTAAGGCTGGGGCCTTAAGTCCTTCTCGCACACACTATTCGTTTGAGCCCGAGGTTAAGTTACATGGCTATCTTGCCCATATTGGTCGCCCCCAATCCCGTCTTGAAAACAAAGGCCAAACCCGTCGAAGCGGTGGACGCCGAAATCCGTCAGCTGATGGACGATATGTTGGAAACCATGTACAGCGCGCGCGGCATCGGCTTGGCCGCCCCGCAAGTGGGCGTGTCCAAACGCGTGCTGGTAATGGACACCGCCAAGGAAGATGAAGACCCGCAGCCCATCTGCATGGCCAACCCCGAAATCGTCTGGGCGTCTGACGAAGAAGAGCTGCGCGAAGAAGGCTGTTTGTCCCTGCCCGAACAATACGCCGAAGTGGTGCGTCCCTTGGTCGTGCGGGTGCGCTATCTGGACAAAGAGGGCGAAATTCGCGAGCTGGAAGCAGATGAGATCATGGGCATTTGTGTGCAGCACGAAATGGACCACTTAGACGGCACATTGTTTGTGGATCACTTGTCGGGGCTGAAACGCAACATGATTTTGCGCAAGTTGCAAAAGGCGCGCAAAGGCAAACCGGCAACGGTCTAAAACGGAGCTGGGCGGGGAAGATAGCATGCGATTGATATTCATGGGCACGCCGGACTTTTCCGTTCCGGCCTTGGACGCTTTGTTGAACGCGGGCCACGACGTGGTGTGCGTTTACAGCCAACCGCCGCGCAAAGCGGGCCGGGGGCAAAAGCTCAAACCCACCCCTGTGCATGCGTTTGCTGAGAGCAAAGGCATTGACGTGCGCACCCCTGTGTCGCTCAAAGGTGAAGACGAACAGGCCGCGTTTGCAGCCCTTGAGGCCGATGCGGCGGTCGTTGTTGCGTATGGCCTGATTTTGCCCAAAGCGATTTTGGACGCGCCCAAGTTGGGGTGCTTCAACATCCATGCAAGCTTGCTGCCGCGTTGGCGTGGGGCTGCGCCGATCCAGCGCGCCATTGAAGCTGGCGACCCTGAAAGTGGCGTCACCATCATGCAGATGGACGAAGGCCTGGACACGGGTGACATGATGATGGTCGGCAAACTGGCGATAGACGAGACCACCAACGCGCAAATGCTGCACGATGCTTTATCGGCGATGGGTGCTCAGTTGATGGTTGAAACTTTGGCGACGCTGGACAGAATTAAGCCGACGCCGCAACCCGAAGACGGCGTGACCTATGCCAAAAAAATCGACAAGGCTGAAACCCGCATGGATTGGAGCCGACCTGCTGTTGAGCTCGACCGCCAAGTGCGCGCGTTGTATCCGCTGGCCTGGTTCGAACGCGACGGCCAGCGTGTGCGCGTGGGGAGGGCCGACGTGGTGGACGGCACAGGCGCACCCGGATCGGTGATCGGTGGTTTGTCGGTGGCGTGTGGCAAAGGGGCTTTGGAGCTCACCCACGTTCAGCCTGCCGGCAAAAGTGCCATGGACGCCGGTGCGTATCTGCGCGGTAAGCCGACCCAGGCTGGCGAGCTTCTGGATTAATCAGCGGCGGGCGAATGCTTGTGCACCTTAGAGGCCTGATTGAGCTTTTCAAAAAGATCTAAATGCAAAAATGTGCTGTAGGGACGCAGGGCTTCTTTGAAGGCAGAGCTCTCTTCAACATCGTGGATGCTCTCGGAAATTTCTTCGACCTTCAGCACAAACTGCGAATGTTTTGAAATCGCCAGATAGACCGGGCCTTGTCCCAGTGAGGGTTCAAGAAAGGACAGATTGCGCAGCACGCCACGTTCTCCGGCCCCCCACATCAGCATCAATTCCGGCCCGACGGCGTAATCCAAACGCTGATGAGCCACGCCCAAGGCCAGCTGGCCAAAGGTTGCCCGTTCTGCCAGGTCGAACTTTTGGGCCTGCAGGGCTTCGTCGAACGCTGGGGTGACACGGGCCCCGCGAATACGCCCGACGGTGAGACCGTTGATATCGTTTAATTCGACCGTTTGGCGCGGATCGCTCACATGCTTCGCCATCATCATATTAAAAAGAGCGATGGGGTTTTTGGGGTAGACCAAATAGGCTTCGCGGTCCGGGCTTTTGAGGGCTGGGATAATGGCGTCGATGTCACCGTTTTTGACCCGGCGGAAGGCGCGCGACCAGTTGTTGATTTCAAAGACGGGTTTGATGCCAAGGCGGTCCAAAGCCCGGGTAATTTTTTCGACCAAAATGCCCTTAGGGTTGGATTGATCGTCCAAAAACACATACGGCGGTGCGGATAAAGCGCCGATGACCATGGCTGGTTTGGCGGACTGGGCGCGAACAGAGACGCCCCACAATAGTAAGCTCATCGAAACGGCAAGGAGCAAGCCAATACGCATCACTTAGCCCTCCATCCATCGCACCATATGAGTGCCCAAGTCTGATTATAGCACAAGTATTGCGATTTATCAGCCGCGTGCTTTTTGGGCAGCGGTGTCGTTGTTGATGATGTGCGGGATCAAGCGGCGCTCCATCCACACCGACAGGGCCTGTCCGGCGAATTGAGACCCGGCTTCCTTTTCGGCCCAGATTTTGTTGAGCTCGTCCAACAGGCTTTTGTGCTGTTCGGTTTGCTCGTCCAACAAGGTGGAGCCAGTCTTCACATAAAAGGCTTCTTCATCAGCGAAGTGGGTCTGGGTGTATTTCATCAACAGATCGAAGGCTTGTTCCAAGATCGCGGTTTCTTTGCTTTGGTGAATGGCGTCGACGAACATGTTCGCCGCATCGAAGATCATGCGGTGCTGGGCGTCGATGGTGTCGTCGCCGGTCTTAAAGCTGTCGTCCCAGTTAAATTCCATAGGCAAAGTATAAGCGTATTTGCAAGGCGAAGGTAGGCGAAAACAAGTGCTTCATACGATAAAAGATGACTCGCCGAACGTTTCAATCAGAAGCGATCGGCATCGGGCACGTCCTCGCCGATGGTTGGCGTTTTCACACCACGCGCAGCGGCCGCGCGTTCTTCTTGGCCTTGCATATAAGTTTTGAATTTTGACGCGCGGGTGATGGTCGTGGGTTTTTTGTCTTGTGCGTCTTTGAGAATGCGGCGCACGTCGTCGATGCCTTGGCGCATTTCCAGCATGATGAATTCCGAACGCTTTACCGGCCCGCCGGTGTTGGGTTTGGGGAACAGTTCGTGCCACGCGCTCATTTTCACGGACAGCGCGCACAGCACCCCGCCGATGGTGGTGTGGTAGCTTTCGATCAGGGCTTCAACTTGACGGAATCGTTCGGCGGACACATCACTCCAGAAATCTTTGGTGGAACTGTCAAATTCATCGAACAAACGTTTCAAGTGCGCGCTCAGTCCTGTGAAGGTTTTTTCCAGCATGTCGCAGGTTTTCATCAGGTTTAGATCGTTTTTAAGCTCCCAGTTGGAGCGGATGGCGGACATGCTGTCGAGAAAGTTCCGTGTAATCGGCGCGGTGGTGTCGAGGGTGTTTTTGTAATACGCCAAAGACAGGAAGATATCGCCGTAGTCTTCCAAAAAGCGCGGCAGCTCCATCAAATCGATGTCGAGGCGCTTGGCCATCATGTCCAATTTTTCGCGCGCCATTTTGATGTCGGGATTGCGAAACAGGTTGAGCAAGTCGTCGAAGTCTTGAACGTTCACGTCGCCGCTGCCGTAAATTTCGCTGATCAGCGGGAAGGTAAAGTCCTTCATGTAACCGCCCAGCTCTTTGCTTTTTTCCGGCGACAGACGCAAAGCTGAAATGTCGTTCACGGGGATTTCTTGTTCGCGCAGCGCAACACGCAAGCTGTAGACGTCGTATGACGGCATGCGCGACAGTTTGCGCAGCATGGTGATGTCGGTGGGCGGGGCATTGAATTCTTCGCGCAGTTGGCGCGCGGCGGAGTCCACAGTCATCTGCCCGCTGCCAGCGTCTTCATCGCGAAACAGCTCAATCATGGAATGCAGCCGCGCGTTTTTGATCATGCGCGCGCGTTTCAGCGTCTTCGTTTCGAAGGGCACAATGCTCAATGGCATAATGTGCAGCGCATCGAGATCTTTTTGCAGGCTGTCCGACATTACGTTTCCTATACCGCCCCGGCCCCATATTGTTTGAGGTTTTTCGGATGACCGGGGGGCCGACAAGTGAAGCACAGTGGTGTTTTACGCCTGTTTGGTGTGCTTAGCAATATAAAGGCCATATTTGATAAAATACGGTTATCGAATGACATTTAAAAAATCTCGCTCTAAAAAGGCGTCATGGTTCGATATCGTTTAACAGTTGAATACGATGGCGGTCCCTATGTGGGCTGGCAACGCCAAGACAATGGTTTGGGCGTGCAACAAGTCGTGGAAGAAGCTATTCCCAAATTCGCCCACGAAAGCGCCCATGTGCAGTGTTCGGGGCGCACGGATGCGGGCGTGCACAGCTATGGCCAAGTGGCGCACTTCGATTTGGAGCGTGACGACCTGAGTGCGGACGCCGTGCAAGGTGCGCTGAATTATCATATGAAGCCGCACCCGGTGGCGATTGTGGCGTGCGAAATTGTCGATGAAGATTTCCATGCGCGCTTCAGTGCGACAGAGCGTGAATACCTCTATCGCATCTTGAACCGCCGCGCGCGCCCGGCGGTTGAGGAGGGGCACGTTTGGTGGGTGCCCACGCCGCTCGATGCTCAAGCCATGCACGAAGCCGCCCAGGTCTTGGTCGGGCGTCACGACTTCACCACCTTTCGCGCCACCATGTGCCAGGCGGACAGTCCGTTGAAGACCCTGGACGAACTTTCGGTTACGCGGGCTGCGGGGGACGAAATTCACATCAAAGCCCGCGCCCGGTCATTTTTGCACCACCAAGTGCGCAACATGGTCGGCACCTTGCGCGAGGTCGGTCGCGGCAGATGGACGTCCGTAGATGTCAAACGGGCGCTGGAGGCCAAAGACCGCTCCGCCGGAGGCCAAACGGCTCCGGCGGACGGGTTATACTTCGTGCGTGTTGGGTTTGAGCCTCGGGAAAGCTAGCTCTACGCTTTATAGCCCATACGAAAGCCGCCCCAGTGTTGGCCGTTGACGGTGATGGGGGCTGAGCAGTCCTTCATCACAGCCGTGACCCCGCCGCCCATGTCGCGCTTGTAGGTTTTCAGCAAGAACGGCTTGGTGGCGTTTTGACCGGCGCCCAGACCCGTGGGGTCGTTGAACACACGGCGGTTGCGGCAATTGGCCATATTCCACACCGGATCGTCCGACGGCGGTTTGGAATATTGGGCGTTGTGGGTCGGCAAATAACCGTTGCGGTCCACCGCAGCACAGAACGTCACCTTGGGGTCGAGCTTTAGCAACGGCTCTTGCACCGGGGGCAAGATGCTGTCGGTCAAGTTCACCATTTTACCCATGACCTGTTGCGGCTCCACGCCCGGGATGGGGACGTAGTTTTCGTCGAACAGGTCTTGCATGGTGATTTGGCCACCCCGCACCGCGTCTTCGAACAACGCTCCGATTTGTTTGGCGGTATCGCGAACAGCGGTGATGAACGGCGTGTCTTCAATTTCGATGCCTTCCTCGACCACCTGTTCGATCAGATCTTCGCTGAGCTCCAACAGTTGCGACACGTGGCCGTTGGCGGTGTCCAAGCGTCTGCTTTCTTCAATCACGTCTTCGGAGAAACTGCCCAGGCTTTCGGACACATGTGTGCAGACGTTGATGTTGGTTTGGGACGATTCGTGAATGTTGCCCACGTGGGTTTTCAGCAAATCGAAGATGGTCTGCAGATCGTCCATAGCGTTAGCGATTTTGATCGTATCGTTGTTGGCTTGATCGGCCTTGTCGATACTGTCGGAGCTATCGCGTGACAACATGTCGATTTGGGTGCGCAGCTCGGCCACGGTTTCTGTGATGTCCGTGGTCGCATCGCTGGTTTGTTTCGATAGGTTCTTCACTTCACCAGCAACAACGGCAAAACCTTTGCCCGCCGCACCAGCGCGTGCGGCTTCGATGGTTGCGTTCAAGGCCAACAGGTTGGTCTGCTTGGCGATGGCTTCGATGTTCGCCGCCACGCCCGAAACGCGTTCCAAGGCATGGGTCAGCGCATCCAAGCGGCTGGAGATGCCCGAGACCGATTCGATCAAGCTTTTGATGGAAATCGTGCTGTCTTGCACCGTGCGGGTGGTGTCCGCCGTGCTATCGGTTGCTTCGTTGGCGATGTTGTTCGCCGTTGTCGCCAGCTCGCCAATTTGTGAGTTTGAGGTGTGCAGTTCACCCATTTCGTCGCGCAATTGGTTGAGATGATCGGTTTTGCCGCTGACAGCATTGGTGATTTCGTCGAGATCGAGCGATATTTCGGCAAGCTCGCCCCATACGCCTGCGATTTGGCGCGCGGCCATGGTGCCGAACACATCACCTTGTTCGGTCATGGCGTCGAGTTCTGCTTGGTCTAGTGAATCGTCAGTTGGTGTAGATTCGTTGTCTACGGCCAGCTCTAAGTGGTCGGCCTTCAGCTCCACACTGGTCATGGGTAGCCCCTCCCTTAAGGGTGTGTTCTGTTCATTATTGTGTGGACACGCACAACCAGACCGTGGTCTGGCGCTTGCCCACAATTCTTTTTACTCCTACCCACCCCGATGATAGCGGGATTGCTTGTTGGGAAACAACCCACAAAATCGTATTGCGCAACGTTTTTCATTCACATGAATGTACAGTAAATCATTGGCATACCTCATTAATTATGTGAGGAACGCATGTGTGTTGGCAGGGCCCGCAATCCATGCTTATTATTGGGCCATGACCGATGATAAGACCTTGATGACATTGAAAACCAAGCCCTCGGCGGAGCCTGTGGCCGAAGCTGCAGCACCTGACGGCAGCCCTTCCGCAGCTCTCCCAGAAAAAGAGTTGCCGCTTTTGGGGCTATTTGCTGTGGGCTTTGGGGTGTTAAGCGTTCTGCCGTTTGTTCCCGGCGGTTTTATTTTTGCGCCGCTGTCTTTAATTTTGGGACTGATTGCCGTGTTTGCGGGTCACATCGGCCTCGGCCTGACGTCGCTGCTTTTGGCCATGGTGGGGATTGTGACCTCACCTGTGTTGATGAGCATCATCGGCGCAGCCGCGTTTTTGAGCTGGCTGGGCGGTCTTTTTTGAGCCTCTTACATTAAGGTCCCGGCAAAACCTTGGATGATGAAATACATAAACCAATCCAAGATCACCACGCCGACGGCCGCCAATCCCCCTAAGTTGAGCGTATAGCGCGCAACGAACCAGCCGACCGTAAAGGCGTAGACCAATGCGGCGGCCAACATAAACGACAGCACACCACCTTCCACCAATCCCAAAGACACGGACAATTGCACGGGGATTAAAACCACCGACACGATCAAAGCGGTCCAGTTCGATGCAATGACAAAGCGCAAAAAGCGGTGTTGTTTGCCAATCCATCCGGTGATGAAAAACATGGCCAAAGGAAACGCGAACCAGACCATGGCGTAGGCAATGACTTCGACGCTGTAAAAGCGTATGGGATCAAGCTCTGCCCCATGCTCATTGAACTGCAGCACCATGTCCAAAAGGTGCAGCGGGAACACCAGGGCGGCGACCCAATACGAGTTCCAAAAACTGTCGACTGTGGCACTGAAAAAATAACGGCCTTGCGCGTCGAGCTTGGCCAGACGCCAAGCGCCGGCAATGGAGAGAACGGCTTCGCGCGCACTGAGCATTACGATTGCCCCGCAAAAAAGCCTTTGATCATCTCGTAATATATGTCGGTGAGCTTCAAGATGTCGGCGGTGGCGATGTGCTCGTCGACCTTGTGGGCGGTTTGGTTGAGCAAGCCAAACTCAGCGACTGCACAATGATCTTTGATAAAGCGCGCATCCGATGTGCCGCCCGAGGTGCTGAGCTCTGGTGTGAGCCCGGTGATTTTGGTGGCGGCGGCACTCATGACGTCTGACAGTTTTCCCGGCGGGGTTAAAAAGCTTTCGCCGCTGGCGCGCATCTCAATGTCGAAGTTATCGCCCGCCCCGTCCAAACGGCGCTGGATTTCCGCCTTTAGGCTGTCGGGCGTGTACGTGTCATTGAAGCGCACGTTGAACTGGGCCTTGGCGGTATTGGGAATGATGTTGACCGCCTCATTGCCAATGTCGATGGAGGTCACTTCCAAGTTTGACGGCTGGAAGTGTTCTGTTCCGGTGTCCAAGGGCGCGTCAATTAAGGCGTTCAACAGTTTCACCAGCTTCGGCGCGGGGTTGTCGGCGTGCTGCGGATAGGCCACGTGGCCTTGGGATCCGTTTTGAACGATCCAGCCGTTGAGCGATCCGCGCCGCCCGATTTTGATGGTCTCACCCACCACAGTGGTGTTGGACGGCTCGCCCACGATGCAGGCATCGATGGTTTCGCCATTTTGCACCATCCAGTCCAAAACCTTGACGGTGCCATTGATGGCCGGGCCTTCTTCGTCGCCTGTGATCAGGTAAGAAATCGAGCCCGCAAAGCCGTCGACCTTTTCGTCCAAAAACTCTGCTGTGGCAGATACAAAGCAAGCTATGGCCGTCTTCATATCCACCGCGCCGCGCCCATAGAGCACACCGTCGTGGATTTCGGCCCCAAACGGGGGATAGGTCCATGCGGCCTCGTCGCCGACGGGCACCACGTCCGTGTGTCCTGCAAAACACAGGTTCGGGCCGTCCGTGCCTAAACGGGCATAAAGATTGTCTACGTCGGGTGTGTCGGTGTCGGAATAGGCCAAGCGGTGACAGACGAAGCCCAAAGGTTTCAACGCACCCTCCAACACCTCCAACGCGCCTGCATTTTCAGGCGTGACGGAGGGGCGCTGGATCAGCGCTTGGGTGAGTTCGATGGGATCGATCTGTGCCACCTCAAGGGCGCTCCTGAACTTAGTCGCGCAGCAACTCGTTGATGCCGGTTTTGGCGCGGGTTTTTTCGTCCACGCGTTTGACGATCACGGCGCAGTACAGGTTCGGCGCAGGCTCGCCCGTGGGCATGGTGCGGTGGCTGGGCATGGAGCCCGCAACCACGACTGAGTAGCTCGGCACGCGACCATAGAAAATTTCGCCGGTTTCGCGATCCACAACTTTGGTGGAGGCGGAGATGTAAACACCCATGCCCAGCACAGAACCTTCTTCGACGATGACGCCTTCGGCCACTTCGGCGCGTGCACCGATGAAGCAGTTGTCTTCAATGATGGTCGGGTTGGCTTGCAGGGGTTCGAGAACGCCACCGATACCGGCACCGCCGGACAGGTGCACGTCTTTGCCGATTTGGGCGCAAGAGCCCACCGTGGCCCAGCCGTCAACCATGGTGCCGCTGTCCACATAGGCGCCTAAGTTCACGAAGCTTGGCATCAGCACGACGCCGGGCGCAATGTAAGCGCCGCGGCGCGCGACACAGTTGGGAACGGCGCGGATGCCCGCTTCGCGGAACCGTGCGTCGTCCCAGCCTTTGAATTTGCTGTCCACTTTGTCGAACCAGTGCGCGCCGCCGGGGCCGTTTTCGATCAAGCCCATGTCGTTCAAGCGGAACGACAACAGAACGGCTTTTTTCAGCCATTGGTTCACTTTCCAATCGCCAACGGAAACGCGTTCGGCCACACGGGCTTTGCCGCTGTCCAGCAGTTCCATGGATTGTTCAACGGCTTCGCGTACTTCGCCCTGGGTGTCCAGGCCGACGTTGTCGCGGTCATCCCAGGCGGTGTTGATGGTGTTTTCCAAATCGGTGTAGCTCATGATTGCTCACTCTATATTTTGCACAAAAATATGGGGGGGAAGGTCTGGTGCAACATAAGGTGTGGGAACTGGCCTGTAAAGCCGCCCAAGGCCTTAATTTGAATCCGGTTTTACAGGCTTTCCAGCCAACCCACCAGATCGTCGGTTTCAATGTCCACGTGGTCGCCTTCGGGGTCTTCTTTACAGATGTCGCATTCGGTCACCGGGCGCACCCAGACCGTGGTCATGCCCAGGGCGCGCGCGGGCTTTAAATTGCGCGCGATGTCTTCGACCATGACGGCTTGGGTGGGGTCGAAATCGAAACGTCCCACCAGGCGGTCATAGACTTCGGGTTCCGGTTTGGGCACGAAATCGGCGTCTTTGATGTCAAACACACCGTCGAAATGGTCCGTTATCCCCAACCGGGTTAGAACACGCTCAGCATGTGCGAGATCGGCATTGGTGAAAATGAGTTTGCGTCCAGGCAATGTTTTCAGCACCGCGTCCAGCGCTGGATTGGGCGGAATGGCGGTGATGTCGATGTCGTGCACAAAGTTCAAATAGGGCTTTGGATCCATCTTGTAATTGACCATCATGCCGCGAAGTGTGGTGCCATATTCACGGAAGTAGCTTTTTTGCACCCGGTAGGCTTCGTCTTCGTCAACGTCTAAGAATTTCGACAAATATTGACGCATACGCACGTCGATTTGTTCGAACAGACCGTGCACGCCGTGATAGAGCGTGTTGTCCAGGTCAAAAACCCAGGTCGGGGTGTGGCGCAAATTGCTTGCGCCGGGAAGGGAGGGCGTGTCGTCAGTCATGGAGCGCATTAGACGCTGAGCCAATACAACACGCAAGGCCTTTTCCCTTGAATAAGTTCATAAGTATGTACATCTCGTATTAGGCTAGACTGCGTAGGGATTCGTATGATCTGATATGCTAATGTGTAGCAATCATTGTGCCTTTCGATCTAAACTTAAAGGCAAGAAAAACTAGCCTTGGGGACTATATGTCACACGCAGCCGCTGCAACTGCTCCGCCTCCGGCAACCAATCCGGCTGACGCGAAAACGGACCGGGATCGGTTCGTGGCGCTGGCGTTTTGCTGGGCGGATTTCCTTTTGGAAGTGGACATGGACGAAAAGATCGTGTTCGCGGGCGGACCGTGGCAAGCGATCACGGGCATGACCACCGATCAAATGCAAGGCAAGGGCTTGGATGACATTGTCTGGGCGGATGATATGGGCTTGATGCGCTCGCTCTTGGGTGTCGCGCGGCGCCAAGGGCGCATCGAAGACGTGGACATCCGCTTCAAAGGCCAACACGGTGGCGGCTTGCCGTTCGGTTTTGCCGGCTATTTTCTGGAAGACTTGGGCAGCCACTATTTCTTGGCCCTGCGCGTGGCCCGCAATACGGGTGCGGGTTTGACCCACGGGGGGGCCAAAGACACCGACAGCAATTTGTATGACGCCGACAGTTTCGCCAACGTTTTGGGCGGCAAGCTCAAAGACGGCGAAGACGACAGTCAGCTGACTTTAATCAACATGCCTGGCTTGGACGAGCTGAAGGCCCGCATGACCCCGGAACAAGCCGCCGAGCTGGACAAGGTCTTGGGCACGTATTTGCGCGCCAGTTCCGTTGACGGCGACAGTGCTGCGGAACTGGACGGTGGCAAGTTCGGCATTGTGCACGCGGATGATCTGAGCGTCGAAGAGTTGGAAAGCCAGCTGGCCGATGTCACCAAACAATTCGACCCGACATCCAAGGGCGTAGCCATCGAAGCTGCCACCATGGAGGTGGACGCCGACAACATTTCCGAAGAAGACATGGCCAACGGTTTGGTTTACGCCATCAACCGGTTTAAAGAAGGCTCTGGCCACATGAATATGAAGGATCTAACGTCGAACCTGTCGACGTTGGTGAACGAAGCGGCGGAAAAGGTCACCACCTTTAAAAACACGGTTGCCAACCGCGCGTTCAGTTTGGTCTATCACCCGATTGTCAATCTGAAGACCGGTGAAATCCATCACTACGAAGCGCTGACGCGTTTCCAAGAAGGCGTTTCACCCTTTGAAATCATCACCATGGCCGAAGAAACCGGGCTCATTCCCGAGTTCGACTTGGTTGTGGTGGAAAAAGGGTTGGAGTTCTTAAACACCATCCCGCGCAACTCGCCGATGTCCATTGCCGTCAATATTTCCGGTCAATCCGTGGCGTCGGATTGGTATGTGGAGCGGCTCCACAATTTGATGGCCGAAAATCAATGGGCCAAAGGCCGAATGGTGTTCGAAATCACCGAGTCCGCCAAAATGGAAGACTTAGAACAAGCCAACAACTTCATCCAGCGTTTACGCAAAGACGGCTATCCGGTCTGCTTGGACGATTTTGGCGCAGGCGCGGCGAGCTTTGGTTATTTGATGCGGCTCGAAGTTGATGTGGTGAAATTGGACGGCCCGGTGGTCAAAGACGCACAACGCGCGCCGCGCGGTAAGGCCCTGTTTGAAAGCATGGCGACGCTGTGCAAAAACTTAGGGATCGAGACCATCGCCGAGATGATCGACGACCAAAAAGGGCTCGATTTTGTGCGCAAATGTGGCGTCGATTATGCCCAGGGGTATTTGTTTGGCAAGCCCGACGCCAACACCAAATCCTTCAATATGGCGAAACACATCCACCTGTTCCCCAATCCGGCCTTTACCACCGGGCGCAATTGGAAGTAAGCGCGAGCCCATTTTATCTTGCCGAAACGCCACAATAAGCCTATCGTGCCAGCGCGTTACCCGTTGTCTTGAATGCCCTGCTGAACTCATCGTCCAACAAGTTCTTCCTGACGATCGCGAACGTTACCGGAGCACAGGCAAAGCGTGCCTGCGCCCACACACTAAAGTCAAAGGAACTTTGATTATGGCAAAAGGCACCGTGAAGTGGTTCAACGCCACCAAAGGTTATGGTTTTATCGAGCCGGAAGACGGCTCCAAAGATGCATTTGTGCACATCTCTGCTGTTGAAAAAGCAGGTTTGAGCGGCTTGAACGAAGGCCAAAAGGTCGAGTTTGATCTGCAAGAAGGCCGCAACGGCAAAATGGCTGCTGACAACTTGGTCGCTTTGGACTAAGAACAGACGCACATTTTCAGTGTGGGGGCGCTGGACCGACGGTCCGCGCCCCTTCACGCTTTTTTGGACATCTATTTAATGACTGATTTTAAGAGCCTCGGCCTGATCGAGGCTGTGCACAAAGCGGTGGCGAAAGTCGGCTACACCGAACCTTCGCCGATCCAAGCCCAAGCAATCCCGACCTTGTTGGAGGGGCGCGATCTGTTGGGCATCGCGCAAACGGGCACGGGTAAAACGGCGGCGTTCGTGTTGCCGATTTTGCACCGCTTGGTTAAAGCCAACATCTTACCCGCACGCAAAACACCCCGGGTTTTGATCTTGGCGCCGACCCGTGAATTGGCATTGCAGATCCAAGAAAGCATAGAAAGCTATGCAAGGTTTACCGAGGTCCGCGCCATCGTCGTGTTCGGCGGTGTGCCCATCAACAAACACATCAAGGCTTTGAACGCCGGCGCTCAGATCGTCGTGGCGACACCGGGGCGTTTGTTGGATTTGATGAACCAAGACAAGGTGCGGCTCAACAAGATCGAAACCTTGGTCTTGGACGAAGCGGATCGCATGCTCGACATGGGTTTTGTCAACGACGTCAAAAAAGTCTGCGCCGCCGTTCCTGACAAGCGCCAGACCTTGTTGTTTTCGGCGACCATGCCCGACAACGTTCAGTCTTTGGCCAACGGTTTGTTGAACAACCCGGCACGCGTTGAAGTCGCACCGCCCGCCACCACGGCGGAACGTGTGCAACAGCGCGTTCTGATGGTACCCAAAGACAAAAAACGCACGCTGCTCAGCCATATCTTTGCCGACGAGGCGTATTCTAAGGTGTTGGTCTTCACCCGCACCAAACATGGTGCGGACCGGGTCGCGCGTCATTTGGACCGGGCTGGCATCAGTTCGGGTGCGATCCACGGCGACAAGCCTCAAGGTGCGCGTCAGCGCGTGCTCAAGGGGTTTAAGGCCGGCAATCTGCGCGCGCTTGTGGCGACTGACATCGCGGCGCGCGGCATTGATGTGGATGGTGTGACGCACGTCATCAACTTCGATTTGCCCAACGAACCCGAAAGCTACGTGCACCGCATTGGGCGCACGGCGCGTGGTGGTGAACAGGGCGAAGCCATTTCATTTTGCGATGCCCAAGAACGCGGCTATCTGCGCGACATTGAAGTTGCCATTCGCCAAGCCGTGCCTTTAGACGACAGCCATATTTTCCATGCTGAAGCCATAGCCCAGCCCGACGAAGACCCGCCCAAGCGCGGACAGCGCCGCGCGGGCGGTGGACGACCGGGCGGACGGGGAGCGCCGCGCGCATCGGCCCCGAAGTCCAAAGCGAAAAAGGCCAAAGGGCATCGCCCCACCGACGGCAAGCGCCATGGTGATAAGGGCCACGGCGGACACGGTCATAGCGAAAACCAAGGGGCCAGCGCCAAAAACCACGGGGCAAAAAAGACTGGGCAGCAAAAGAAGAATGCCAAACGCGGGGCCAAACGAGCCGTCAAACGCGCACGCTAAAGTTTCTTCATAAGTATAACAATACCGCTTACGGTCACATATCCGTCACCCATACAAGTTATACACAAAATGCATCTAAAGGGGTGTGTGTCTGTGTATGCATACGCAATGTGTGCGATTTTCGCGGATACAAACTCATGATAGTTGGTATAGCTGACGATATGACCAATCCATGGGTTGTATAGGTGGGAGACGCATGGGGCGCGTCATTCGGGGAGTTTTTGCTGGGCGTTTCAGGCTGGGGGCTTGGACGGAAAAGAAGAGGTTACCCATATGACCAAAGCTACAGACGTGACGTTTATCAAACCGCCGACCACGGTTCAGGACAAGGTTCTGACAGATGACGGTGTTCGACCGAATTTTGACGCTGCAGCAGACGTGATCGAAGATCTTGGCCGTGATTTCGTGCGGCGTCTGCCCCAAAACATCTTCGTCATTGAACAAGACCTCGCAAAACTCAAAGAAGACGAATCCAGCACCGTTTTGCGCGCCGTCTTGTTTCGTCGGGTGCATGATTTAAAGGGCCAAGCCGGGACCTACGATTATTGGCTGATCACCGTGATCAGCAATGAACTGTGCCGTTTTATTGAACACTCCCAGGTGATGACGCCGCGCCATTTTAAACTGATGCACTATCACGTTGAAGCGATGAAAATGGTCTTTACCAAGCGCATGACCGGCAAGAATCCGGATGGTGGGCAGCGCATGATCAATACCTTGCACACCATGGCCGCCAAGGTCATGCAAGACTGAACACGCCCTCCCGCACCATTTGTGTGGGCATCCCATTCTTTTGCACCAGAGCAAGGAGTCATAACCTTGTGTGGAGTATGGTAATATTCACTCTGGAGATTAGGCCAGAGTACGAAGAGGTGGCCACAATGGGAAAATCTGAAGGCGTTCAATTCATCACGCCACCGAACAAGCTGCAAGACAAGGTCTTGAAAATAGACGAGGAAATTACGGAGCCAGACTTCGACGCCTTGGACGACATTGTTCAACAGCTTGGTCAAGAGTTTGTGCGCCGCTTACCCGAAGAGTTGAAAGCCATTGGGCAAGAACTTGAAAGCTTGAAGGCGGAGCCCACCAACTCAGCGAGACGCGCTGTGTTGTTTCGCCGCGTCCATGATTTAAAAGGCCAAGCTGGGACTTATGATTATTGGCTGATTACGGTGGTCGGTAACGATTTGTGCCGCTTTATCGAACACGCTGAAACCATCGCCCCTGTGCACCTTCAAGTCATGGAGTACCACGTGCAAGCCATGACCCGCGTGATGCGCGACAAAATGACCGGGAAGGCGCCTGCGGGTGCGCAGAAGATGGTCGATACGCTCCATGACATGGTTGGCAAAGTCTTGAAGCAGGCGGCCACACCCTAAATGCGTTAAGCGTTTGCAGCTTCGTCTTGGCTTAAGACGCGGGCAGCGGGGAAGCGCATGTTGATTTGTGTGCCTTGACCCGGTTCACTGCTGATTTCAAAAACCCCGTCGTGCAGCTCGATCAAGCCCTTGGTCAACGGCAAGCCCAGGCCTGTGCCTTCGTGTTTGCGTGCGAGGGAGGAATCGACTTGGCCGAATTTATCCATGGCCTTGGCAAGCTCTTTGTCGCTCATGCCAATGCCGGAATCAACAATGGAAACCACCATATCCCCACTTTCGGTAACTTTTGCATGGCAAGATATGTTTCCGTCTTCTGGGGTGAATTTCACCGCATTGCACAAAAGATTGATGAACACTTGTTTCAAACGCAACGGGTCGGCGTAAAGCCGGGGCAAGCTGGCATTGTCGATGCCGCGGATGTCGACGGCTTCGCTGACGGCCCGGTTGGTGACAATTTGCAATGACGTGTCGCAGATTTCGCGGATATCGACCTCTTCTTCGCGCAGCTTCAGTTTGCCCGCTTCGATGGCCGTGACGTCCAAGATGTCGTTGATCAGCTCCAAAAGGTGCGAGCCGGACGAATGGATGAAGCTGATGTATTCCTTGTATTGCGGATTGTCGATGGGTCCGAAGAACTCGTGCTTGATGGTGTCGGCAAAGCCGATGATGGCGTTCAACGGTGTGCGCAGCTCGTGGCTCATGTTGGCGAGCAACTCGGTCTTGGCGTTGTTGGCCATTTCCGCTGCGCGACGGGCGTCATGCATGGCTTCTTCGGCCATTTTGCGTTCCGAGATGTTTTCATGCAGTGCTGCAAAATGAGAAATCTCGCCGTGTTCGTTGCGAATGGGGGAAATGTGCACGCTGGCCCAAAAATCTGACCCGTCTTTGCACACGTCTTTGATCTCGCTCGACCAATCGTGTCCGGCCAAAATCGTTTCCCACAATTGTTGATGAACTTCGGGCGGTGTGTCGGGGGATCTCAGCAAGCTGGGCTTTTGGCCGACGGCTTCGGCGGCACTGTAACCCGTGACCTCTTCGAACTTGGGGTTTACGTATTCGATGGTGCCTTCGGTGTCGGTGATGAATACGATAATCGGGCTTTGGTCGACGATGCGCACCAGTTTGCGCAAAGACAGCTCGGCCTTTTTGCGGATATCGACCTCGGTGGACAGGGACTGCGTGCGCTCTGCGACTTGTTGTTCCAAGTTGTCCTTGGCGGTGCGCAAGGCTTTGGTCTGATGGGCGATTTCTTGTTCCATGGGTTTGATCATCCAGTGGAACAAAATGAACCATAAAATGGCGCTCAACAGGGCAATGATCAGCAGCGTCAAATACAACAAATTGCGGCTGAGTTGGGTGAGGGTTTGTGCCAACCCTTTTGCATTGTGCGTCAAGGTGATGGTCAGTGTGCGCGGTCCATATTGAAACGATTTCGATTTTTCATGCACGGCTTGGGCGTCTTCTTCAGCAGCGTATGAAAAAAAGGTGCGCCCATTGTCCATAACCACGCGTAACGCAGCGACATCGTGATGATTGATGGGCCATTCTGCGAGGACCCGGCGTCCTTCGGAATAGTCGTTGCGCAACATGGCATCGCTCAACACACCGCCCAGAAGTTCCAGCTCGGTATGGGTCGCTTCTTCAATCTCACCTAGCAACAGGTCTTTTTGCTGCTCAAAGACCTTGAGGCTGGCTAACGACACAACAGCACTCAGCAAGCCGATCATGACGGCGAAGACGAAGCGATTTTGCCTGTGCAGGTTGGTGATCATTGTGTTTTACGGTTCCAGGACGGGCAGGACTTCCTTCAAAATGGTGCGGTGAAGATCGTAGTCGCTGTCTTGAACGGGAACGAAGCCGGTGAGCGTTGGACCGATGGCGGCCAAGATCTCTTTGCCTTCGGGTTCGGTTTTTAAATCCTGAAGCGCCTTGGCGATTTTGGTTTTGAGGTTAGCTTCCATGTTGGCGCGCGTCACAAACACGTGGGTGGATAAATCGGGCGAATAGGCCAGCACCCGAACGGGGTTGGCTTTGTGTTCGTTAAAGACTTCTTCGGCGACGGCCCCGGCGTCAAAGTCGCCGATCTCAACCCCCAATACGACATTGGAGTGATTGCGCAGGTGCTTGTAACTGGCCAACTGATCCAAACCCGCCCCCGCTTGCATCAGCATGTACAGCGGAACTTGGGTGCTGAGCGTCGATTTGGCACTGCCGAACGCCATGGTTTTGCCTTTCAGCGCGGCCAAGTCTTTGAGCGGGCTGTCTTTGTAAACAAAGATCACCGCGCGAAAGGTCGGCTTACCGTCGAATTCATAGCGCGCCAACAAGGGCTTCACACCGTATTTCTCAGCGATGACGACATAGGGACTGCCGCCCAAAAACGAAATGTCGAGCTGGTCTTCGCCCGTGGCGGCGATGTGATCGCCATAGTTTTTGGCGACCTGGATGTTGACGTCACGGCCCAGTTTAGTTGATAGATAGCTTGCTAAGGGCGTGTATTTTTCCACCAACAACTCGGCGTTAAGGTAAGGCATAAAGCCCAAGCTCAGCGGTTTTTTGGTATCAGCGGCGTTCACTTCGGAAAGGCTCGCAAGCCCGGCCCAAAGCACAAAACTTAAGGCCAAAGCCTTTTGGTACACACTCATTTAGACCCCCTCAGTCTTTTGTCCTACGAATATTAGGGCTATTCCTGCGGGGTTACAAGTGTGTTGAGAACCGCTCTTAGCTAGCCGCGATCATGTCGATGTACGCACCGTAGCCTTCGCCTTCCATGTCCTCCAGCGCAATGAAGCGCAATGACGCAGAATTGATGCAGTAGCGCAAACCGCCCAGGGCGCGCGGCCCGTCGGTGAACACATGGCCCAAGTGGCTGTCTGCGTGGGTGGAGCGCACCTCAACCCGGCTCATGGCGTGGGAGAAATCCTGCAGCTCTTGAATATGCTTGGGCTCTAAGGGTTTGGCAAAGCTTGGCCAGCCACACCCGGAGTTGAATTTATCAATGGACGAAAACAACGGTTCGCCGGAAACGATGTCGACATAGATGCCGGGACGCTTGTTGTCGAGGTATTCACCCGAGCCCGGCGCCTCCGTCCCGCTCTTTTGTGTCACACGGTATTGTTCTTCGGTGAGCTTTGCAATGGCGTCGGGGTTTTTGGTGTAGGTGGGCATGGGTGGGGCTCCGTTGTCTGTGTAGAGATATGGGAACCTCAGTCCCAAATTCCTAGCCCCCGACTTACCCCCTCTCCCTCAAGGGAGAGGGGGGGAGGGTGAGGGGGGGCAACGCAAACAACCACCCAGCCGAAAAGAAAAAGCCCGGCTCAATCCCATGAGCCGGGCTTTTAGATTTGCGATCAGGCGCGGTTAGTCCCGCGTAATCAACGTCCCTGCACCATGCTTGGTGAACAGTTCCAGCAGCAATGCGTGCGGGATGCGGCCGTCGATGATGACGGCGGCTTCGACGCCTTCGTCGATGGCGTTGAGGCACGTTTCCACCTTGGGGATCATGCCGCCTTTGATGACACCTTGTTCGATCAGTTCGCGCGCATGCATGGCGGTCATGCGTTCAATCAGCTTGCCGTTTTGATCCAGCACACCTTTGATGTCGGTTAACATCAACAAACGTTTGGCGACCATGGCCCCGGCGATGGCACCCGCAGCGGTGTCGGCGTTGATGTTGTAGGTCTCACCTTCGTCGCCCACACCGATGGGGGCGATCACCGGGGTGATGTCGCTTTCGTCGAAGTTGTCCAGCACGTGGGTGGTGATGGATTTGGGTTCCCCAACCAAGCCGAGGTCGATGACCTGTTCGATGCTGCTGTCAGGGTCTTTCACCGTGCGGTGCAGTTTTTCCGCGCGGATCAAGTTGCCGTCTTTGCCGGACAGACCCACGGCGAAGCCGCCCGCGCCGTTGATCTCGGTCACGATTTGTTTGTTGATGGAGCCCGCCAAGACCATTTCCACCACGTCCACGGTGGCTTTGTCGGTGACGCGCAGGCCTTGGATGAACTCGCTTTCGATTTTGAGCTTGTCCAGCATGGCCGCGATTTGCGGACCACCGCCGTGCACCACGATGGGGTTGGCGCTGACTTGGCGCAGCAAAACGATGTCGCGCGCAAACAGCTTGGCCAATTCCGGATCGCCCATGGCGTTGCCGCCGTATTTCACCACGAGGGTTTCACCCGCGTAACGGCGCATGTAGGGCAGGGCCTCCGACAGGGTCTTGGCTTGCTTGAGCCAAGCTTCGGGCGGGGCCTCGGGATCGATTTTCATTTTTGCTTCGTCTGCCATAATGCGCTCAAATTATCTCAAATAGAGTTTCTATACCAGGGTCTTAGACAGCCATGCGCGCCAAGTCCGCGCGCAGCTCTTCAATGCCGATTTTTTTGGCCGAGCTGGTGGCGCGGATCACGGGGTGAGACGCCACGTGTTTGGAGAGCTCTGCCTGGACTTTGGTTTTCAGTTTTTCCAGCTCACCGGCTTTGACCTTGTCGATTTTGGTCAGCACGATCTGATAAGACACCGCTGCCGTGTCGAGCATTTTGAAAATGTCGCGGTCCACGTCTTTGATGCCGTGGCGGCTGTCGATTAGCACCAACACGCGCATCAACTGAGCACGGCCTTTGAGGTAGCTGTTGACCAAACGCGTCCACTTTTTGACTTCGTCTTTGGGTGCTTTGGCGTAACCGTAGCCGGGCAGGTCGGCCATCAACATGCGCCCGGCCAAATCGAAGAAGTTCACCTGCTGCGTGCGGCCCGGGGTGTGGGACATGCGCGCCAAGGACTTGCGCCCCGTCAGCGCGTTCACCAGCGACGACTTGCCGACGTTGGAGCGCCCGGCAAAGGCGATTTCGGGAAGCGTCGTGTCGGGGATTTGGTTGAGGCCCGCCGCACCCAACACGAACGTGCACTCGCCCGCGAAGACCTTGCGGCCTTGCTCCAGCTCGTCTTGCGAAAAGCTGTCTTCAACGGGGAGCGGTGCGATATCGCTCATGACAAATCAGCCGCCGACTTTCACGCCCATGCGGCGCATGATCACCCATTGCTGCAAGATCGACAGGGCGTTGTTCCAGGCCCAGTAGATCACCAAACCAGCAGAGAATTGCGCCAGCATGAAGGTGAAGATGAACGGCAGATACATGAAGATCTTGGCCTGAACCGGATCGGTCGGTGCGGGGTTCAGCTTTTGCTGCATGTACATGGTCAGGCCCATGATGATCGGCCACACGCCGATGTCAAAGGGCGACAGCATCACCGGAACGTCCCAGGGGAAGAAACCAAAGCCGGTCAAAATGGTGGCCGGGTCTTTCGCGGACAAATCCTGAATCCAGCCAAAGAACGGTGCATGGCGCATTTCGATGGTGACCAACAGCACTTTATATAAAGCAAAGAAGATCGGGATTTGCACCAAGATCGGCAAACAGCCCGCTGCCGGGTTGGCTTTTTCTTTTTTGTAGAGCGCCATCATTTCTTGGTTCAGGCGCATCTTGTCGTCTTTGAAGCGTTCCTGCATCTTTTTGATTTCAGGCTGCAGCTTCTTCATTTTGCTCATGGCGGTGTAGGACTTGTTCGCCAGCGGGAACAAAACCAACTTGATCGCCACGGTCAGCAGCAAGATCGCCACACCGAAGTTGCCCAACACGCCATGCAGCCAGTGCAAAGCATGGAAGATCGGCTTGGTGAGGAAGTAGAACATGCCGAAATCGACGGCCAAATCGAAGTTTACGATGCCGTGTTCTTGGGCATATTGATCCAACAAGGTCACACGTTTGGCGCCTGCGAAGAAATGCGTGGTGGCTTCAGCCGTTTGACCCGGGGCGACGGCGAATTGCTGGCCGACGAAGTCTGTTTGGTATTTTTGGATCATGCCCGTTTGGGTATAGAACATACGGGTGTTGACCGTTTGTTTTTGGTCCGGAACCAACGCGGTGAGCCAGTATTTGTCGGTAAACCCGATCCAACCGCCGGTGGTTTGGTTGCGGATGCCGCCGGTGGTCGTCAGGGTGCCGTCGTCGACAAGATCGTCGTAATCGAATTCTTCCAACACGCCTTCGAACACGCCCAAAGGACCTTCGTGCAGGATATACAGGCCCGAAACTTCCGGCGTGCCCCAGCGGGTCACCAGGCCGTAGGGGCTCATGGTCACCGCTTCGCCAGAATTGTTTTCAACGCGCTGGGTGATGGTAAACATGTAGTCTTTGTCGATGGCGATGGTGCGCTTGAAGGTCAAGCCTTCGCCGTTGTTCCAGCTCAGCGTTACGGGGTTGGCCGGATCCAAAACGGTGCGATCCGCAGTCCATTCGGACTCATTGTTCGGCGTTTTGATGTTGGTGCCCACCCAACCGTATTCGGCGTAGTAGCTGTCCATGGTGCCGCGCGGTGTCAGCAAGCGGATTTTCGCACTGCCTTCGTCCAAGGTCTCGTTGTAAGTGTTCAAGATCAAGTCGTCGATGCGCCCACCCTTGAGCGCGATGGAGCCGGTGACGCTGGGGGACGTGATGGAAACACGCGCGCCTTGTTTGACCAGTTCTTCAGCCGTGTTCAGCTTGTCCATCAGCTGCATATCCGCACCGGCCATGGTGCCGGCTTGGCCCGTGGTTTGGGCAGCTTGTGGTGTGGCGGACGGCATTTGGGGCGCGGTGGGCAAAGCCGGGTCTTGGCCGACGGTTTGTTGCGTCTGCTCTGCCGTGGTTTGCACGGGCTTGGACGGGAAGATCAGCTCGAACCCAAACAAGATCGCGACGGAAAGCACGACGGCCAAAATCAGATTGCGGTTATCCATGATGTCTTTTTATCCCCAATTCAGACGTTTGCGTCTGGAGCACACCCACAAGAGCTGTGCGTATGCGTATGGTGTGTCTGTTTGTGATGGTCTTGATGTTCAGGCGTGCCGGGAACGGGGTCGTAACCGCCGTCGTTCCACGGATGGCACCGGCCAATACGTTTTAGCCCCATCCAGGCGCCTTTCAGCGCGCCGTGGGTCTCAATCGCTTGCAGTGTGTAGCTGGAGCACGTGGGATAGTAGCGGCAGCTCGCCGGCAAAACCGGGGAGATCACCAACTGATAGCCCTTGACCAAGGCACGTAGGATATACGCGACGGGGTTCATGTGCTCTCTTCTCCTTTGACGCTCACTCCGGTTTTATCCAGAGCTTTGATCAAATCCCCGGCCAACTTGGTGTAGGCCCGGGTCAGTGTTGCGCGTCGTCCAATGATCACCAGATCAAAGCCCGCTTGCGCGTGGGTGGGCATAATATCTGCAACAAGGGCCCGAAGTCTCCGCTTGGCGCGGTTGCGTTCGACTGAATTGCCGACCTTTTTGCTCACCGTAAACCCCACACGCAAAAAGCCATCCGTGCGGTTCGCCCCTTCCACAGGGTGGCCGTTCGCAGGGTGGCTTTTGACCTGGAGGATTAGCCCAGGTGTCGCCCACTTCTTGCGCGTCGCAGCAACCCGAAGAAATTCGGGACGCTTTTTCAGACGCTCAATCCGGGGCTGCATGTCTCCGGGATTAAGCGGACAGGCGTTTGCGGCCTTTGGCGCGACGAGCGGCCAAGATGCGCTTGCCACCGACGCTCGACATGCGGGCGCGGAAGCCGTGACGGCGTTTGCGGATCAGTTTGCTCGGTTGATACGTGCGTTTCACGTGTCTTCTCCGTTATCTAAAATTCAAGGTGCGTTGTATATGGGCTCACAGGCCGGAAGTCAACGCAAACCGTGGCTTTTTTCCGGGTTTTTTTCCACCCATTCCAGGGATTTGGCTAAGCTTGGCTGGTAAACTGGGCCGCTAGAGCCGATATTTGTAACCAATGGGGAAACTTGATCGAATGTACTTTTAGCCAAATCGTCGCTGAAAAGGAATTCGACACCGTGAATAGTTTAGAAAAAACAATGCCTAAGCAAACACCATCTCAACTGATGCGCTTCTTGCCGATCACCGTCGTGGCGGCGGGATTGGTGTTGTTTTTTGCCCAGGGCTGGCATGAATACCTCAGCTTCGAAGCCTTGTCCCGCCACCGCACGGATTTGGTTGGGTTTGCCCAAGACAATGCCCTTGGCGCCGTTTTGGTTTACGTCGGGCTTTATATCGTGGTGACGGGGTTTTCACTGCCGGGCGGGGTGTGGCTGACATTGGCCGGTGGTTTTGTGTTCGGTGGCTGGCTTGGCGGGCTGTACACGGTGGTGGGGGCGACGGTCGGTGCCACGGCGATTTTCTTGGCCGCGCGCTATGCCTTTGCCGATCTGTTTCGCGCCAAAGCGGGCGAGAATCTCAAGCGCATGGAAGACGGCTTTCAGAAAAATGCGTTTCACTATTTGATGTTTTTGCGCCTGGTTCCGGCGTTTCCGTTCTGGCTGGTGAATTTGGTTCCGGCGTTGTTGGATGTGAAACTGTCCACATACGTCACGGCGACGTTTTTGGGCATCATTCCCGGCACCTTCGTGTTTGCGTTTGTGGGTGCGGGGCTGGGATCGGTCTTTGAAAGCGGGGCCGAGCCCGATTTGGGGCTGATTTTTGAACCCCAAGTGTTGTTGCCCATTTTGGCCTTGGCAGGATTGTCGGTGGTGCCCGTGTTGCACCGTAAATTTAAGTCTCAAAATAAGGATTGATGCATGTCGAATTTGGTGAAGTGTGACCTTTGCATCATCGGTGCAGGTTCAGGGGGCTTGTCGGTCGCTGCGGGTGCCGTGCAAATGGGCGCCGACGTGGTGCTCATTGAAAAGGGCAAAATGGGCGGCGATTGTTTGAACTATGGCTGTGTGCCGTCCAAAGCCCTGTTGGCCGCTGGCCACGCCGCCCAAGACGCCCGTCACGCCAGCCGCTTTGGCATTGATGTGGGGGATGTGGGAATTGACGCCAAACAGGTCTTTGCGCACGTGCACGACGTCATCGCGGGCATCGCCCCCCACGACAGTGTGGAGCGGTTCGAAGGCTTAGGCGTTAACGTCATCCAAGGTGCGGGCCGCTTCACAGGTCCCAACACAGTTGCCGTCAACGACCAAACTGTGCATGCGAAAAAGATCATCATCTCTACAGGATCGCGCGCGTTTGTGCCGGAGATTGAAGGTCTGGCCCCGCTGTATGTGCTGACCAACGAAAACATCTTTGAGCTTGAGAGCGTGCCCGAGCACTTGATCGTGGTCGGCGGCGGCCCCATTGGCTGTGAACTGGCCCAAGCGTTTCGGAACTTAGGTTCACAGGTCACCATCTTGGAGATGTTTAAGATCATGCCCAAGGATGATCCCGAGCTGGTGCGTGTGGTGCGAAACCGTCTGCTGGCCGACGGCGTGGTGATCCATGAAGGTGTCACCGTTGTGCGTGCCCAAGGAACCAAGGATGCGCCGGAGATCGTGTGCGAAGACGACGACGGGCGCGAACATGTGATCAAGGGCTCGCACCTGTTGATGGCGGCCGGACGCCGCCCTAATGTCGGCGGGTTGGATTTGGAGCGCGGTGGCATTGATTACACGCCGAAGGGCATCATGGTTGATGCACGTTTGCGCACATCCAACAAAAGCGTGTTTGCCATCGGCGACGTGGCAGGTGGGCTGCAGTTTACCCACGTGGCGGGCTATCACGCGGGCATCGTCATCCGCAACACGCTCTTTAAGCTGCCGGCCAAAGCCAAACACCAAACGGTGCCGTGGGTGACCTACACCGCCCCGGAGCTCGCGCAAGTGGGGCTCACCGAACGCCAAGCCCGCGATCAGTTTGGTGCAGACAACATCCGTGTTTTGAAACACCCTTTCCAAGAAAACGACCGCGCCCGGGCGGAGCGTCTCACCGACGGTTTGGTCAAAGCCGTGGTGACCAAAAAGGGTAAGATTTTGGGCGCAGGTATCACCGGACCGCGTGCAGGGGAGCTGATCCAACCGTGGGTTTTGGCCATGGAACAAGGCCTCAAAATTGGGGCTTTGGCGTCCACCATCGCCCCGTATCCGACCTTGGGCGAAGTGAGCAAGCGCGCGGCGGGCAGCTTTTATACGCCGTCTTTGTTCAGCGACCGCACCCGCAAAATCGTTCGGTTCGTGTTGAAATTTCTTTCATAAAACAAACCTGTTCGCCCCTACATTAGAAGCGTATTATATTTTTATGCGTTCTTTAGATCGGGGGTCGGTTATGAACACACCGAAAAAGAAAACCAGTTATCGCGCCATGACGTCTTTGGTGACGACGTGGGCCTTTGTGGTCGCGACGGTCACGGGCGTGGTGCTCTACATCACGCCCCAAGGGCGCATCGCCAACTGGGTGGTGTGGGACTTGGGCGGACTGACCAAGACCGCGTGGGGGGAGCTGCACATCATCTTCTCCATCGTCTTTGTGGTCGTGGGCGTGGTGCACCTAGTCTACAACTGGAAGCCGTTTAAGAATTACATGGCAGAGCGCGCCAAAGGCCATGTGCATGTGAGAAATACGGTCTATGGTTCGTTGATTATCATCGCCGTGTTCTTTGGGTTGAGCCTCGCCAACGTGCCGCCCGCCAGTTGGATTTTTGATTTGGAAGACCAGATCAAAGACAGCTGGATTACCTCACCCGATTTTGAGCCGCCGTTCGGGCACGCCGAAGACGTGTCCTTGGTGGGCTTTGCCAAGCGCCAGTTCATCGATTTGCCCAAAGCCATTGACGCCCTAAACGGCGAAGACATTGAGGTCCCGGACCGGCGCATGAAGCTGAAAGACATTGCCGCGGTTAATTCCACCACGCCTATGCATATCTATATGGTCATCCGCCATTTGGAAGACCGCCCGGCTGTGCAATCGAGCTACACGCCTGAAGAGGTCGAAGCTCAGTTTGCCGGAACCGGGGTCGGACGCAAAACGGCCGGGGCCCTGGCGAAAGAGTTGCAAATGGGGTTCGCCCTGTTCCAAGGCCGTCTAAAACTTGCAGGGATTGAGATTAAAGCCGAAGATAAGATCAAACCCATCGCCGAGGCCCATGGGATTGAGGCGTTGGATGTGGTGAAGATGGCTTTGATCGAAGGATACCGTCCGTGAACGTTCCAAACAATTGGGACCCGTCCCATTATCTGCAGTTCCAAGACCTGCGCTTGCGCCCGGCGCTTGATCTGTTAAGCCGCGTGCCCTTGGCCGATGTCCAGCGCCTGACCGATTTGGGCTGTGGCGCGGGCACGGTGACGCCGTACATTTGCAAACTGTGGCAAAACGCGTGGGTGCTGGGCATCGACAATTCCCCTGAAATGTTGCACCGCGCTGAAGTTCTCAACCCTGCGCTGAAGGTCCACTGGCAACAGGCCGACATCCAAGGCTGGTCGGCCCCCCAGCCCCAAGACCTGATCTATTCCAACGCCGTGCTGCATTGGCTGGATGATCATCAAACGTTGTTTCCCCATTTGATGGATCAGTTGGCCCCAGGTGGAACGCTTGCTATCCAAATGCCCAACCAACAGGCCGAACCGTCCCACGTCTTGATGAACGAGGTTGCTGCAAAAGGTCCATGGGCGTCGACGCTAGAGCCATTGCTGCGCGAAGCCCCTGTTGCGGACATGGGCGATTACTACGACTGGCTCAAGCCCTTGAGCGAAACTCTGGATATCTGGGAAACCACCTATGCCCAGGTGTTGGACGGTGACGATCCGGTGTTAGACTGGATTGGTTCGACCGCCTTAAAACCTTTGAGCGAAGCGCTGGACCCAGAAATGCGCAAAATGTTTGTCAACGCCTTGGCCCAAGAGTTGGCGCGCGCGTACCCCAAACGCCAAGACGGCAAGACCGTATTCCCGTTCCGCCGGCTGTTCATGGTCGCCACACGTCCGCAATGAGTGACGCGATAGACCCGCGCCTGCAACCGGCTCTGGATTTGCTCAACGCCGTGCCCTTGCAGTCGGCCCGACGTGTAACGGACTTGGGCTGTGGGCCGGGAAATGTGCTTCCCTATTTGCGTGAAAGATTTCCGGGGGCAGAACTCAGTGCGGTGGATCGCTCCACCGAATGGCTGATGCTGGCGCGTTCGCACCACGGAGATGATTTTGACTGCGTACAAGGCGACATCGCGCGGTGGGAGCCGGACGCGGCCCAAGACTTGATTTATGCCAACGCATCGCTGAACCAGCTGCACGATCACAAAAATCTGTTTCCAAAATTGATGGGCTTTTTAAACCCAGGCGGCGTGTTGGCGGTGCAAATGCCCAATCAATACAAAGAACCCAGCCACACCATCACCTTGGAGATCGCCAAAAACGGCCCCTGGGCCGAACGTCTTGTTCATCTGTTGCCTGATGATCCCGTATCTGAAATAGCAAGCTATGAGAAATGGTTGAGCCCGGTCAGTCAATCTCTCAAGATTTGGGAAGACACTTATGGTGAAACGTTGGTGGGTCGCGATGGGGTGGTGGATTGGGTCTTTGCGACCGATCTGGGGCGCCTGCGCGAAGCCTTGCCCCCTGAACTCAAAGGCCCGTTTCGCACCCAGCTGGCGGACAAGTTGCGCGCCGCTTATGCGCCCAAGGCAGACGGCAAGACAGACTTTGGGTTTCGTCGATTGTTTATGGTGGCGACCCGGGGGTGATCAACTGGCTTTGGCCTTTTGGCGATACATATTGCGATCAGCTTCCAAAAGCGCATTGGTGATGCTTTGTTTGTGGGCATCGAAGACCACATCGCCGATGCTGAGCCCCAGTTCCCAGTGTGTGTCGGGGGTCAGCGTGTTTAACTCTTCAATCGCATTTTGAATGCGCGCGCGGGTGCGGTCCAAACGCCCGTCTTGCATATTGGTCAATAGGACCACGAATTCATCGCCGCCGAACCGAAACACCAAATCGCTTTTGCGCACGCTGTTGGTGAGGATGTTGGCGACGGTTTGCAAGGCATCGTCGCCCACCATATGGCCGAAGTCGTCATTGATGGTTTTGAAGTTGTCGACATCGATCATCATCAGCCCCAGCAGTTCGTGGCGGCGCTTGGCGTTGGCGATTTCGCGGTCAATGACTTCGTCGAAAAATTGACGGTTATACAAACCGGTCAGTCCGTCGTGAATGGCCATTTCCCGCAATTTCTGGGCTTTGGTATTGAGGTGAAATAGCAACACGTTGATGTTTTCCACCAACGCCGTTTCGCGAGAGGTGTGGGCGTGTTGATACACCTCGCATTTCAGGCAAGAGCCCAGCTTTTGGGCAAAGTCGCCGTCGCTTAAACCATCGCACAGCGTGCCGGCGGTGAGCCAGCAGCGCTCATGGGGGTTGGCGTAAGAAAGACAATCGGTCTTGGTGCAGTCGTTGACGGTCCAGCAATCGTTGGGACCAGCTAACGTGCGCAATTTGGCCAGGGCTGGAAAAGGGCCCAGGGCACTGTCGGCCTCAATGACGTCGGCGATGAAGGTTTCCAAATGCGAATTGAGCTTATTCAGAAACGCATCCGGCTGCTTTTCGCAGCTCCGGTCCGGTTTTTGGTTTTTGCTTCCCATCCCCCCCCCTCTTTCCTTGTCTGCGAGAGCAAGGCGCAGCGTCTGAATTGAAGTTCAGATCTTTTTCTTCTCTTAAAAAGTGTAGCACGCCGTGGGAGGGCTGGAAAGTTTAATCAAATGAAGTGTATATGCGTACGTCGCAACCAAGATACTTTGGCGCAGGCGTGCCAGTTTTATTGCAATTTAGGTTTTGATCACTTATATTGTGCAGTGCAACATGGATTGCAAAACAGGTTTAAACAGGGCAAAGTTTCAAAACCCAACTGACAACAGTGGCATATAGATTGGGGAATCGGTATGAGCACACATAAATCGATCAATGTCGATGCGGCCATGCGCCGCTTGACCGTTCCGGATATCCGCGCGCACAAGCGCCGCGATGGGGCCGAACCTTTGGTTTGCCTCACGGCCTACACCGTTTTGACGGCGCGCTTGTTGGACGCGCACACCGATCTTTTGTTGGTGGGGGACAGCCTCGGCATGGTGCTGTATGGGCTGGACAGTACCGTCGGCGTGACCATGGACATGATGGTGTTGCACGGGCAAGCCGTGATGCGCGGGGCGAAACGCTCGTGCGTGATTGTCGACATGCCGTTCGGTTCCTACCAAGAAAGCCCCGAAGTCGCCTTTCGCAATGCGGCCCGCATTATGAAAGACGTGGGCTGCGCCGGTGTGAAGATCGAAGGCGGCGCGGAAATGGCGCCGACCGTGAAATTCCTGTCTGAGCGCGGCATCCCCGTTTTGGGCCACGTCGGTTTGATGCCCCAATCCGTCAACACCATGGGCGGTTTCAAAGCCCAAGGCCGTGAAGACGATGCGGCACAAAAAATCATTGATGACGCCAAAGCCTTGGAAGAGGCCGGTGCGTTCGCCGTGGTGGTCGAAGGCACCATGGAACACATCGCGCGCCGCATCACCGACGAAATCGCGGTTCCCACCATCGGCATCGGCGGCTCGCCCGCCTGCGACGGCCAGATTTTGGTGACCGAAGACATGGCCGGATTGTTCACCGAGTTCAAACCGAAGTTCGTCAAACGCTATATGGACTTGGGCGGTGGTTTGGCCGAAGCGGCGCGTCAGTATGCTGACGAAGTGCGCACGGGAACCTTCCCCGCTGACGAACACTGCTTCGGGGTGAAGAAAAAGTCCTGATGAGCGTTACGACCGTTCGCACCATTCAAGCGCTGCGCGACCAAGTGAAGGCTTGGCGCAAGGATGACCTGTTGGTGGGTGTCGTGCCGACCATGGGCGCGCTGCATGCGGGACATTTGTCGCTGGTTGAGGCCGCACTGTCCACGTGTGAGCGGGTTGTTGTGACGTTGTTCGTCAACCCGACCCAATTCGGCGAAGGCGAAGACTTTTCCGTCTATCCCCGCGACGAAGACCGTGACCGGTCCTTGATCGAAGAGCGCGGCGCCCATGTGTTGTTCGCGCCTAAAGTCGAAGAAATGTATCCGCCGGGCTGCATCACAGAAGTCCACCTGCCGGGTCCTGACCGGATCTTGGAAGGCTTGCACCGCCCGGGCCATTTCACCGGCGTGGCAACGGTGGTGACGAAGCTTTTGAACCAAGCCCAAGCGGACCATGCCTTTTTTGGGGAAAAAGACTTTCAGCAGCTGATGGTGATCAAAACCTTGGCGCGCGATTTGTGCATCCCCACGCAAATCCACGGTGTTGAAACCGTGCGCGAAGACGACGGCTTGGCGCTATCGTCGCGCAATATGTATTTGAACGTTGGTGAGCGCGAAACCGCGCCGATTTTGAACCAAACCCTGCGACAAGTCGCTGCAGACTACCGTGCGGGCGGCGACGGGGCCGCGTTATGCCGTGCGGCTGCAAAGACCCTCAAAGACGCAGGCTTTGGCCCAGTGGACTACGTCGCCATCGCCGACAGTGTGACGTTCGCGGAACAAAAAACTTACGATCCCGCCCACCCCGCGCGCATTTTGGCCGCCGCCAAGCTGGGCCGGGCGCGTTTGATCGACAACATCGCCGTTGATGATTGATCGCAGATGAGCGGTTATCTGGGCCTATTCTTCACCGCCTTCCTGGCCGCCACCATTTTTCCGTTTTCGTCCGAAGCCGTACTTGCAGGGTTGAGTGTTTCCGGCGGGTTCGAAGCCCTGTGGTTGTGGGGTGTCGCCACGGCGGGCAACACCTTGGGCGCCATGGTGAACTGGGCGCTGGGGCGGTGGTGTTTGCATTGGCAAGACCGGAAATGGTTCCCGTTCAAAGCCGATGATCTGGAAAAGGCCGATCGATGGTTTTCCAAGTGGGGCGTGTGGTCGTTGTTGCTGAGCTGGGTGCCGATCATTGGCGATCCCATCACCTTTGCGGCTGGGTTTTTGCGGGTGAAGTTTTGGCTCTTTAGCGTGTTGGTGCTGATCGCCAAAGGAGGCCGCTATTCAGCGGTTCTCCTGATCGCTCAGGGCTTCTTATAGCTCACCCGGTAAATTAAACCTGCGCCGTCGTCACTGATCAACAGCGATCCGTCCGGCAAGTCTTCCACATCCACGGGCCGTCCCCAAACGTCTTCGTTGGGGCGCAGCCAGCCTTCGATGAAAGGCTCTTTGCCGAGCGCTTGTCCGGCATCATTGAAGCGAATGCGCATGATGCGGTACCCCACAGGGATCGAGCGGTTCCACGAGCCATGTTGCGCCACAAAGGCGTCATGGCGGTAGTCTTCGGGGAACATGTCGCCTTCGTAAAAATCTACGCCCAAGGGGGCCACGTGGGCTTGGAATTTGATCTGGGGTTTGACGGTGCCTTGGGGTGGGGACAAGAGCTTAAATTGCGGCGTGCGGTCTTCACCACCGCCAAACCAAGGAAAGCCATAGTGCGCGCCCAGGCCTTCTAAGGCATTGAGTTCGTCCGGCGGACTGTCATCCCCCATGCCGTCCGCGCCGTTGTCGGTGAAAAAGATCTGCCCCGTTTGGGGGTTTACATCCAACCCAACCGTGTTGCGCACGCCGGTGGCGGCAATTTCAGGCTGGCCCCATTTGCCGGGGGTGAACTTTAAGATGGTGCCTTCCAGTCCATGTAGGCTACAGACATTGCACGCAGCGCCGACGCCCATATACAGTGCGCCGTCCGCCCCGAACGTCATGTAGCGATACCCATGCCAAGATTTGTCGGGCAGGCCGTCAAACAACACCTCAGGCGTCTGTCCCGCCAGTGCATCGATGGCGGGGACGTGGTAGCGCGTCAGCCGATTTTGCTCACCGACATAAAGATAGCCGTCTTTCCACGCAATGCCATTGGCGGCCTTAAGCCCCGAAAGGACCGGATAGGTTGGACGCAATCCGTCGTCGTCGCTGAGCGGTATGGCGTAGATGGTGTCGCGCCGCGTGCTGACAAAAACCACACCCAGTTGTGGGGCGAAGTCTATGGCACGCGCGCCTCGGGCACGGGCGAAAACCTCAATGGAAAATCCGGGGGGCAGTTTTAAATCCTGCACCCACGATTGCGCGGTTACGGGCTTGGGCTGGTACGTCAATAGCCCGAGACCAATCAGAAAAGCTGTAAAAAAATGATGTTTCATAGTGATCGATATATGGGATTTAAGAGCGTCTTCACCAAATAAAAAAAACGCCCGCAACCTCGGGGCTGCGGGCGTTTTATTCGGTGCGTTCGTCAGCCTAGAAGCTATAGGTATAACCGACGTCGAAGTTCCACTGATCCATTTGCAGATCAATGGTGTTTCCGTTGTGGTTCGCGTTGTTGTCATTGGACGTCATGTTGCTGAAAGCTCGCGTCACGGCGAGGCCGACTTCATGGCCGGAGCCAATTTTGTAGGTGCCGCCTGCGCTCAAGTGATACTGCGGAACAGCCGGGGCCAAGATGTTGAACATGCCTTCATTTTCTTCGAACGCCATGGAGTTCCAGCTGCCACCTGCGCGCACAGTCATGGCTTCATCCATTTCGTACTGAACACCCAATTTGAAGACATCCATGTCATCCCAACCAAAGCCGAGGCCAGTTTTCGTACCCAACTGTGCAGGACCAGTGGTGGCACCAACGTTGTTGGTGTTGGAAATGGATTTCACGTCATCATACATGATGCGCTTCCAGTCCAAGGCAACGGTCAAGCCGTCCATAGCTTTGTAAGCTGTAGCAAGGGTGAAGGACGCGGGGATATCCAAATCGCCACCTTCGGCAAACAGGCCGGAATAGGCGTCAAACTCGGTCATATAGGTGCGGGTGCGATACGTCACGCCCATGTCCAACTTATCGGTCATGTTGGCCAGAATGCCGAATGTGGCACCATAGCCGTATGAATAATCATAACCGTTATCCGTCAAACGACGGCTGTTGGATGATGCTGTGCCAAAGCCTTGCAGGCCGACGGCTTCGAAGCGCTGTGCGGCGATGGTGGGCGCGATGCCGACGGTCAGGTTGTCACCGACCTTTTGGGAATAGGTAAACATAAGACCGGTTTGGGCCAAATCGATGCCTGTGCTGGCGCTGGTACAACCGCTAAAGATACAGCCCTTGTAGTTCGTGTTCATGCCACCTGAGCCGACCAGTGTCACGCCCAGAGAATATTCACCCATGTTCAGGTTTACGCCGGTAGAGGGAATATAGAACCATTCGGAATCACTGTTGTGGGTGCCAGCGGATTCTGGGTGGCCGAAGAACACGGCGTCGCCTTCAATCGTTGACTTGCGGCGCGGCGAGAATACAGAAACGCCGAGATCAAAGCGATTGCCAAGGGCGTGCATGGCAGCCGGGTTGTTGACGGCGGCGAGGGTGTCGAGGCTCATGGCAGAGCCGGCACCGGACATGCCTTTGGATGCATTGCCGTAGCCGTTGGAGAACATGCCGTCGGTCGCCTGCGCGCTGCCGGAAGCGAGCGCCATCATGGCGGTTGCTGCACCGATCATCAGGGTGGGTTTAAAGGCTTTATTCATAAAGGTTTCCCCCTTCTGGGCCGATCCGGGTTGTGAAACCGTGGATGGTGGGCCGCTAAATTGTTTTGTGTCGAGCCCCAAACGTTTTTTGACGTTTTTGCTTTTATGGTTGGTGCTCAGTCATCGTGTTCCCTGTAAGGATGCAAGTTTGTACCACAGCTGATCAAAAATTAAGTAGTACACATATACCACATTCGAATTTATCTAATATGTTGCATTTATGTCATAGTTATAATGTGTTAGAACTCAGATTTGTAAGGGTATTCCCGAAGTTGGTTTCGGGGAAACCCGCAAATACACAACAAAAAACGCCGCCCACTGGGGACGGCGTTTTTCGAAAAGAAGCGGTTGGCTTAGCGCAGGTAGAGGTGAACCTCATTGCTTTGTGCCGCGTTTAGGGTTTTGCCGGACACCGCAACGCGGGCAGGTGGCAGACCCATTTCCGTCAAGGCGCGCAACACGTCTTCGGCGTGGCGGCGCGCTTTGGTGGAGTTCAAAGCCACACGGGCGGGCCCACCTGAGGCCGGAGCCACAGCGACCAAGTCAAACGCAGCGTTGGGGCGGCGTTCGAGAACTTTGCCGACCGCGTTGTACAGCGCTTGTTGATAGGGAACCTTTTCACGGTCAAAGCGGATCACCACCAGCGGGCGGCGGCCGGATGTATCCATGGGCTTGCCGGCAATGGCGCCCGGACCGGCAGCGGTCTTGGCGACGTTGGATAGGCTTGCGCCGAAAATTTCACCCGTTTTGATGCCAGCGGCCAAGGTGTTCAGGTTCGAACGTTCCGTGGCGACATAGTTGCTTTGGCGGCGAATGTCTTCGGTGGTTTCTTTGAGCAAGCGGTCGATCAAAACAACGGTTTGATCCACTTCGTCTTGCAAAATGGCCAATTGACGGTGGTCTTCGTCAACCGCACCGGACACGCCAAAGGCGGCGGCGGTGGATTCAGACAAATAAGAAGACATGGTGGACATGCCCGCGACCGCAGTCGCCAGCTTGTTCATCGACGCGATGCCGACGTTCAAGTTGTCCAGCGACACCTGTGCGCCATTAAATTGTTGAACCAAGATCGGGTTGCCCGGCGTGGTGCCCACTTGCAAGCGGGAATTCACGGCGGCAACGGTGCCGTGGTAATTCTGCGCACTGGCGATCATATCGGCACGCAACGTTTGCAATTGACCGTTATGGGTGCTGACCTGTTCTTGCAGGCGTTGCAGTTCGGACCGCAGCTCGATGACCTTGCGACCGACGAAGGTGCCGGTGTCTTGGCCCGGCGTGACGCCGACGGGCTCAAAGTTCGTGGTCCCCAAAAGAGGCGGCTGAGCAACCCCGCTGGTGTTTGCCACGGTTTGGGTCGGAGCCGCCGAAGCGGGTTGTGCCGCAGCACTCGGAGTATCCGAGGCCGGATCTTCACCCGTCAAAGAAGGCCACAGGGCAGATTCAGAAAAAGAGCAGGCCGGCAATATAACTGCAGCCCCCACGATCAGTGCCCGGAACTTGGAAAAATCCATTTCGCGCGTTCGCCTTTAAACTTGGTACCTAGTCAATCCAGGAAACGTATCCCCCAGATGCAAAGCTGAAATCATTCAAAACAATGTATTGTCCAGCCTTACAGCAATTTTGCAGCGATCTTAACGAATGCCAAAAGCGGCGGCAAGGCCCGATTTCATTAATTAGTATTTGCCTCTAACTCTTTATAATTCGTGAAAACAGGCCCTGGCGTACAACAATGGAAAAAAAAGCGTCATCTTCCTCTTGCAAAGGGCTGCGGGCTGAGTTAGTTTCCGCCCGCTTCTGACGGATAACGTCACAAGCACCTTGGACCCTTAGCTCAGCTGGATAGAGCATCTGACTACGAATCAGAAGGTCGGGCGTTCGAATCGCTCAGGGTCCGCCATCCATTCAAAAGGCCGGTTGCCACCATGCAACCGGCCTTTTGTTTTACAGATTTAGTCCGGGGTCCAGGGCGTTTTGGGCGCGCTGTAGGGCGTGTTCAAGATGCCGATTTGGTTGCCCATGCGGGTTTGCACGGCGGGGCTGACCATGGTGGACCCGTTCGATCCTTCGATAGGCGAAAACAGCATAATGTTCAAAGAGCCACCGAAATAGAAGTTGCCGAACTCGGTGATGCCTTTTTTGACGGCGGCTCCATTTTTGATGTTTTTGGTGTTGAACACGACCGAGCCCACGGTATCCAAACCCACAGGAATGGACGCGACATAACCTTTTAAGGTGTCCGGCGCGCCGGGCGGGCGTTGGCCTTTGGGCAGGTTGGCGTATTCCACTTCCAGCACGATCACACCACGGGTGAAGCCTTGGAACTGGCTAAAGTCCGTGCCCGGGCGTCCGACGTTGCCGTCCATGGGCACCCAGTTGGGCCAATCGCTGTAGCCAAACGTGCCGTGGGCGTAAGGATCACCGGCTTCGACGATCTCATGATAAAGAATGGTGCCGTCCACGGGACTGTGGAAGTGGTGATAGGTGTTGGGCATCAAAACACACGCCAAACCGGTGGCACCTTGGAACTTTTCTTTCAGTGCGCTTGGTGCGTTGGCCAACAGACTATCGACGGACATGGGGATCCCTTTGACGTCCAACACCGTGTCGCGTTGTAAGGGGTTTTCGATCAAGCTGCGCACGACTTCACCGGATTTAACCTGCACCGGCTGAACCAGCGGGTTCATGATGCAGTCGGTGGGTGAGACGATGACGTATTTACGATCCGCCATGGTCACCGGGCGCGACGGATAGGTGCCGGTCGTGGGATCCATGATCAGATTGCGCGCAAAAAACTGGTTCCAGCTTTTATATTCGCTGGCTTGTTGCAGCACGTAATCTTTGATCTCCAAGCGGGGGTCGGCCACCCATTCGGCCACCTTGCCGGTGGACGACGCGCTGTCCATGTGGGCTTTGTATTCTTCATTGAACTTGATCAGGAAGTTTTTCACGCCGTTGACGGCAGGTGTATTGGGATCACCTTTGACCAAAGCCACACCCTTGTCGTTGTGGTTATAGAGCCATGCGAAGTATTGGATGGAATCCAGCGCATTGTCGTTGGTGCCGCTGATTTGTGGCAGCAAAACGCAGACTTGGTCGTAAAAGGCCTTCACGGCATCTTTGAGTTCTTTGCCGTTGGAAGCCTGGGTTTTCCACGGGTTTTCAACGCTGCCCCCATATTTGTAGCCATATGGCAGGGGCTTTAGGCCGTCATAGGCTGCCTGAAAGGCGTTTTGCAGCGGTTTGTGTTTGGCGTACTGGTCGTCCAGATAGTCCAGCGAGCCTTGGCACGGCGATTTCGCCGAGGCCACCGTCGCGCTAAAGCTCACAGCCAATGCGCAGACGCTTGAAATCAAAAAGTTGTGCAGTTTCATGATGTACTCCTCCCTTGTGCAACTTTAGGGATAGTTCAGGGCGGAATGCAATATATAAATGGTTGTTGATACCAATTGGTATATAAAGAACAATTCATACAACCTATGATTAGGTATGTCGCTCTGCGGCAGTTTTCAATCTCTCAGGGGGAAATGTTATGTTTAAGAGTGTTACGGGATTGGCTTTGGCATTGGTGATTGGGGCCACTGGCTCTGCGGCTCTGGCGGATGGCCATGGCGGCAAAACGGGCGTGAATGCGTTTCGTGCGTGTTATGGCACAGCCACCAACGGCCATGTCGTTGGCGCGCCGTCGCTGAATTTACAAATGGTTGTCGACAATATGCCGGACAAGAAAGCCATGGGCACCGGCACGGTGACGTGGGCTTCGGTTGGTCCGAATTTTAAACCCATCAAGACCGAGGTCAAAGGCCCTTGGTACTTCATGTGCACCATGAAATCGTGCTCCGTTCGCTGGGACTTCAAAAGTGCGCCGGGTGCGCCGGGCTTGGAAGGCTCTCTGGTTGCGCCCAACTGGGGGGCTCCGGGTACCGCACGCTACGAATTCAAAGGCGGCCCGGGTACCGTTGTTCAGCCCATGGCCGTTTGCAACTAACCCAACTGGGTCCTACCAAACTTATGCGGAGCGGCTTGGCCGCTCCGTTTTTTTTGGGTGGGTAGGTTTGAGCCCACAGGGATCAATCGGTGTTGAGCGCTTGGATTTTGCGGTAAAGCTTGCGTTCGCTCAGCCCCAGTTTATCCGCAAGCTCCTTGCGCGTGCCCTTAAAACGGGCGAGTGCGTTTTTAAGGTAGCGCTGCTCGGCCTCTTCCAAGGTGACCAACGGTTCGGACAGTTCCGTTTCGAAATCCAGGCCATTGCCGCTTTGTAAAACCATTTCCATGGGCAGGCAGTCGGGCGTGATGGGATTGCCGTCGGCCAAAAGGGCGGCGCGCTCCAAGATGTTGCGCAGTTCGCGAATGTTGCCGGGATAGGCATAAGCATAGAGCATGCGACGCGCATCGTCGTCGATGCTGAGCTCTTGGCCCGGTGCCACGCGCTGCCAGATGGACGGGATCAACACGGCCAAGTCGTCCACCCGTTCGCGTAAAGACGGCAACAAGATGGGAAAGATGTTGATGCGGAAATACAAATCTTCGCGAAAACGCCCGTCTTTGACCATGTCCTTTAAATTGCGGTGGGTGGCGCAGATGAGACGGAATTTCGCTTGGCGCGGTTCCGTTGAGCCGACCCGGCGAAACGTCGAGGTTTCCAAAAGCCGCAACAGCTTCACTTGCATGGGCAGCGGAATGTCGCCGATTTCATCTAAGAAAAGCGTGCCACCGCTGGCGGCTTCGACCAGGCCGCGCTTTTGGGCCAGTGCCCCTGTGAACGCCCCTTTTTCGTGACCGAACAGTTCGCTTTCAAACAGGCTTTCGGTCAGGCCCGAACATTCCACCGGGACAAACGGCTTGTCGTGGCGTTCAGACGCTTGATGAACGGCTTGGGCGACCATTTCTTTACCAACCCCGGTTTCGCCCAACAATAAGGCGGTGGCATCGGTGGGGGCGACGCGCTGAACCAAGTCGAGCATGCGGCTGAACGCTTGGGAGCGGCCGATGAGGCCCTGGGCTTCGGGTGTGGCGCTGGCGATGGTGGAGTGGCGCATGATCTCGACAACATGGGTGATGTTGCCGTGTTCGTCGTGAACCGGGTGCGTTTCCACGTCCACGTGCTCTTCGCCGTGCTCGGTATGGTGAAGATGCAAAACGCGTTTTTTGGTGTTCGACGCACAGGTGCCGTCCAACGGACAACTTTCCCCCGCCCGGTCGCACGGCGTGTTGAAGTGGTGCGAGACCTCATAACAAAACCGCCCAATGACATTATCACCATAAAGTGCGTGGTAAGCTTCGTTGGCGGCAACGATGCGGTATTCGGGGGTGAGCAACGCGGCGGGTTCCGAAATGGCCGAAAGCAGTTCGCCCGTTTCGGGGGGGGAAGTGGTGGCTGTGAACTCTGTCATAAAGGGCATTCTGACAAATTTGTCATGACATCGCAAATAAAACTGACATATATGTCAGTTTTAGGGTGAGGTTTGGCGCGGTGTTTAGAAGCAATATGTTAAGAGGTATGCGTTTATCGCGTTGTAAATAAGGCGGAATATAAAAAGGTTATGACATTGTTATAAAGCTGCACGGAGTTGGCATAGTTTCTGCTGTGTAAGGTGAAAACGTACAACTCCCAATTACGTACTTCCATGCTGACTGCATAACTAGAGACACCACGAGCCCGATATGGGGATAGCCTTCTCCCTCCCCCTCAGAGCTTTTCCATAAACGGCAAGTGGTGTCTCGCTCTTTTCCAAAGAGCCGTATTGGGCAAAGACCGATCAAGGAGAGGCGTCAATGGACATCTTGTTTTGGTTATTATCTTTTGTCGTTCTTGGATTTTTGGGCATGACCGTGGCGACGGTTATGGATTGACCCCGAAACGCACCCATAACATCTCCGCAGATACTTCGGGGCTCGGTTTCGACCAAGCCCCTTTTTTTGTCAGTTGATGAAACGATGCAGTTCAACGGGCTGACCGCTCTGGATGTCGCCAAGTGCGCGCATGAAGCTGTTGGCATTGTCGCGAATGCGTGGCGGTGGCGAAACGTTCAGCATACGCTTTAACGCGCGCAGGTCTTTTGGCGAAAGCGAAGCGTTGGTCCGGCTCAGTTCGGCCTGAAAATTGTCTAGGTTGAAGGTCTTGCCCTGGGCCTTTAACGTCAAGGCCGCTTCGAACAGGGTTTGGTAGGGGGCGTAGCGGAACCTGCCCGCCAATACGGTCTCGCAGGGGGCACCATGCAAGACGGACCAGATCACAGCTTTTTCGGGGCTCAAGGCATTACACATGATCTCAATGTATGGCCGAAAAGGATGTGATCAAGCCCGGTGAGGATCAGAGAGGCTTTTGCGCGATGATAAACATGGCTGGCCCTGACGTGGGCTGCCAGTGGCGCATAATTGAAAAGCCTGCGTTTTGCATTTCCGCCAGCAGCACGGGTGGGGCGATAAAGTTCACCTTGGGAAGCAAGCCCAAAGCTGCCCCAATGGGCAAGACCAGCCCCAACAGACGCATCAGTCCCACGATGCAAACGGTCGAAGAGACAAAATATCCGCCGGGCTTAAGCATACGATAGGTTTCACGCAGCACGTTTTGGCGGTCATCAACCAGGTGCAAAATACTGTGGGCCATAATCATGTCGAAACGTGCATCCGGTTCATTCAAGTCTTCGATGGAGGATTGCTTGAACGTGACGTTTTCAATGTTCGCTTTTTCAGCTTTGCCTTGGGCAATGCCAACCATGGCTTGGGAAAGATCAATGGCCAGGACATGGTGCACAAACGGCGCGTGCCTCAGTGCCGTCGTGCCGGTGCCGCACGCCAGTTCCAAAATATCCATGTCCGCGTGCAGATACTCTTGCGTCTGTGCAAGCTTACGTTCGTAAGCTTCTGGATCGCCAACGGGTTGTTTGGCGTACTTTGGGGCAATTTTGTCCCAAAAATGAGCGGATTTATTCATTTCAAGCCTCTATGGAAAGGTCTCACAGTCTGGTTGCCCCCGTTATGATCCATGCATAATCAAAAAGAAATTGATTATTTGTGTTGAGTGTATATGCATATGTGCATGGATTGGCGATCGGTACAGTTTGACTGGAACCATGTCCGCGCCTTTTTGGTGACGGCGGAAGAAGGCTCTTTGTCGGCTGCCAGCCGGGCGCTGAATCTGACCCAGCCGACCATCGGGCGACAAGTCTCGGCGTTGGAAGGCGGCCTCGGCCTGACCTTGTTCGAGCGGGTTGGCCGCTCCTTGGTGCTGACACAAAGCGGGCTTGAGCTGTTGGAGCACGTCCGTGCCATGGGCGAAGCCGCCACGTCTGTGAGCCTGGCGGCGAGCGGGCAGGCCACCACCATCGAAGGCCACGTCACGATTACCGCGACCGACGCCATGGCCCAGTATGCTCTGCCGCCCGCCATTGGGCGTCTGCGCCAAGAGGCCCCGGCCATCACCATCGAAATCATTGCATCAAATGCAGTGCAGGATTTGCGTCGCCGCGAAGCCGACATCGCCGTGCGTCACGTCCGCCCGACCCAGCCCGACCTGATCGCCAAGCACATCCGCGATTTCCCCTTGAGCCTCTATGCACACACGGATTATCTCGACTTGATCGGTCGGCCTCAGCCGGACGGTGATCTGAGCCATGTGGACTTTATCGGGTTTGACGGGACGGACCAGTTGCACGTCCGCCTGCGCGAACTGGGTTTGGTCGGGAACGGTGTCACGTATCCGGTCTTGTCGGAAAACAGCACGGTGGTGTGGCAGATGGTGCAGCAGGGGCTGGGGGTGAGCGTCGTTGCAGACGAAATCGCCGAAGGCATGGCGGGGCTGGAACGCGCTTTTCCATCTCTAGACAGTACCTTTGTCCCGTTGTGGCTGGTGACACATAGGGAGCTTAAGACCAGCCCACGCATTCGCAAGGTGTTTGACGTCTTGGCGGAAACGCTTAAGCGCCCTGGGTTTCGGTGACAGCTTTCAAAGTTTGCATGGCGTCTTGCATGGTGTCTTCTTCAAAGGCACAAAAGCCCAACAATAGGCCGGATCGGTTTTGCGGCTGGGCGTAGTGTTGGGACAAGGGCGGGCAGTGCACGCCTTCCCGCGCGGCGTTGCGCGACACCTGAACGTCGTCCACGTCGGTGGGCAGCTCGAGCACGATGTGCATCCCGGCGGCGTGATCTTGCCAGGTGGCGCTATCCCCGAAGTGTGTGTCCAGCAATGCCAGCAAAATTTCACGCCGTTCGCTATAGATGCGGCGCATACGCCGGATGTGGCGTTGAAAATCGCCGCCTTCCAAAAACGCTGCCAAGGGGCGCTGGGCGCTGAGCCCGGCTTTGGCACCGTAAGTCTTTAGGGTTTCGGTGACGGGACCGACAAAGAACTGCGGCACCACCAAAAAGCCCAGACGCAAAGTTTCGGAAAAGATTTTGGAAAAGCTGCCGATGTAAAACGTGCGCCCATGTTGGTCCAGGCCCGCCATGGCGGGGATGGGGCGGCCGGCGTAGCGGAATTCGCTGTCGTAGTCGTCTTCGATCAACCACGTTCCATTGTTGCGCGCCCACTTGAGAAACTGGACACGGCGGGCGGTGGATATGGTGCCGCCCACGGGATAGTGCGCCGATGGCGTCAACAACGTCAGCATGGGTGAAAAGGGCGCATTTCGCGGTGTCTTGGGCCCTTCGTCGTCGCAGGCCAGCCATTCGGGCTGCAATCCCAAACTTTGCACCAAAGCGCGCAGGGGCAAGTAGCCGGGGTCTTCCATGGCGATGGTGCCGCCCCGGGCGGTGACCGTGCGCACGATGATCTCCATGGCGTCTGCGGTGCCGGACGTCATCAAAATGCGGTCCGGTGATACGGGGAAGCCGCGCCATTCGTTCACGTAAGCCGCAATGGCTGTGCGCAGGCGCGGATCACCAAAGGGATGCACTGCGCGGCTCAAAGCATCTGGATCGGTGCGCGCCACCCGCGCAAAACATTTTCCCCAGGCTCGGTGGGGAAAGGCGCTCATATCCGGGCGGCCGGGTTGAAGCGGCAAGAGCTCCGACGGTGCTTGATCGCCGAGCGCATCGTCCAAGCTGACAGGCTTGGGCAGCTCGACGGGACCGATCTCGGCCACATAGACGCCGGAGCCTTTGCGGCCTTCGACAAAACCTTCGGCCTCCAACTGATCATAGGCACCCACGACGGTGGCGCGGGATACGCCCAGTTCTTCGGCCAAGCGCCGCGATGCAGGCAGGCGCGACCCCGCGCGCAGCTCCCCGCCGATGATGCGGGTGCGCAAAGCTTCGTAGATTTGATCGAACAGGGTTTCGGTACTGTCCGGCTCAAGACTGAAGGTCAAAATAGGGGCGCGCGCCATGAAAAAATTGGTCTGCTTTGATTTTTCTAAAGTGGATATTCAAGGTAAGCCAATTCAAAGCTAAAAAACAAGCTCTTGAATTGCGGAGACCATCCTATGAGCCCCATGCTATGACACAAGTGTTAAACAAAACAGAACGCACCCGTTTGCGCCGCGCGCACCCGCGCGGTCACTACGACGTTGAAACCATCCACGCGATCTTGGACGCCCAGCCCATGTGCCATCTGGCGTATGTGGTGGACGGCTCACCGATTTGCATGCCGACCATCCAATGGCGCGAAGGGGGGCGGGTGTATTGGCACGCGTCCAGTGCGGGGCGCGGCATTCAGGCTGCGCTGGGCGCAGAGGTTTGTTTGACCGTGTCGATTTTGGATGGGTTGATTTTGGCGCGCTCGGCCATGCATCACTCGGTGAACTTTCGGTCCGTCCTGGTGTTCGGTCAGCCCGAAGCCATTGAAGACCCGGACGTCAAAAAAGAAAAGCTGGGGAATTTGATCGACCATCTCTACCCCGGGCGCAATGAGTTTTTGCGCCCCATGACGGATCAAGAGATTAAGGCCACGGCGGTGCTGTCCATGCCCATCGATGAGGCCTCGGCCAAAATCCGCACCGGCGGGCCCAAGGATGACGAAGCAGATTACGCGTTGCCCATTTGGGCCGGGGTGTTGCCGGTGTCCATGAGCGTGGGTGAGGCAATACCGGACCCCAGAAACTTAGACGGCGTCGAAAGGCCAAAGCACCTCGACGCCGTGAAGTTGGGTTAAAAGAACCTATTTGTCTTTGCAAAACACCTTACACACCAAACTGTCTGCGGCAAGCCAGCCGGGACCGCGGGCGAGGATCAGCATCAGCACGGCTGCCCACAACAGGTGGTCGGGCCAACTGCCGGGATAGACAAAAAACTGAATGACCAAGGTCATGCCCAACAGGCCAAAAGCCGACAGGCGGGATGCCAAGCCGATGACCAGCAGCGCGCCCAAAACGTGTTCGGTCGCCGTCGCCATATAGGCCGCGACTTCGGGGGGCAGCACGGGGACTTTGTATTCTTCGCGAAACAGATACAGGGTCGTGTCGGTCAAGTTAAACTCGCTGTCCACCTTGGTCTGTCCGGCGCGCACAAAAAATGCGCCCAGGCCGACACGCGCCATCAAAATGATCAGCGGGTCGGGGATGGTTTTCAACTTGCCGACGACTTGGCCGTAGAGGGTCATCAATGAAGACATAGGCGTGGTCCTTTATTGGATTTTTTCAAACATGCCGGTGGCGATGAGCTCGGCAAAAATAAGGGGGAGGGTCTCAACGCTTTCCACACCCTCAAGTATGGCAAACGCTTGGCCGACGATTACACCGTCGGCCAAGCGCGACGCCAAGATATAGGCGTTGGGCGACAGCGCATGGATATTCACCTCGGCGTGGGGACGCACGATTAAAATGGCGTCTCCGCCGTCGTCGAGATTGACGCCCAAGTCCGGATCTGCGCCGTCTTGGTGCATGTCCCAGATTTGTTTGATGGGGAATGCACTGGAGACAAACCGCACGCTTGGGTGCGGGCGCAAGTGATGGAGCGCCAACTCTTCAGGGGGGATAGCGGCCAAGTCTTCGGCCACCAAAGGTTTCGCCTCGCTTGCATGAAACGCTGCATTTGCCTGCCATTCCAGCTCCGCCACATCGGCGACGTAGGCCATGTCGCTCAACTGGGGCAAGCTTTGCAAAAAGGCAGGAAAGCCTTGGCCGTACTCAAACAGGCACGGCGAGGTCGGTGGATGGGTGCGCACGAACGAACGTGCGACTTGGGTGAAGAAGTCTTCGCCCACCAATTCGTGGACAATGTGGAAGGTCGCGGCCAAGGCTTCGGCAAGTAAGATCGTGGTGTTGTTGCGGTGAATTTGCAGGCGCTGTTCGGGTGTGAAACCGTCGCCGATGATCACACCGGACAGCGCACCGGCATCCGCGCCAAGGGAAATATCTGAAAAGGTGCTCTGCAGCTCAGCCAACGAAAGCATGGGCATCCTCCTTCACGAGGTGACGCGCCAAGATGGCGTCGGCCTTGTGGGCTTCCCCAACCAAAACGTCAAGTTCAGGAATGTTTGAATCCCGCTCGATCAACGTCGGTTTTGCACCCACTTTGCCTACCGTGTAGTCGAACAAGTTCCATACCGCGTCAGTGATGGGCGATCCATGATCGTCAACACGAATGGTGCGCCCGTCGATGACGGTCTTGGAGTGCCCAGCCATGTGGTATTCCAAAACTTTTTCGGCAGGGATTTGGTCGATGTAGGCGTGGGCATCGAAACCGTGGTTTTGCGCGCTGACGTAGACGTTGTTCACATCCAACAGCACGTTGCAGTCGGTGCGTTTGACGACTTCGACCAAAAACTCGGGTTCGGGGATGACGGAATGTTCGTAGCGCAAATAGGAAGACGGGTTTTCGATTAGCACGGGACGCTTTAAGGCGTCTTGCATTTCGATCACGTGGGTGGAAAAAATCTCTAAACATTCTTCGGTATAGGGCAGGGCAATCAGGTCGTTCAAATACGCCCCATTGGCAATGGACCAAGATAAATGTTCGGACACGGCACCGGGCTCACAGCGGCGTTGTAAATCGACTAAACGTTTTAAATGAAGACGGTCCAACGGCGCGGCGGAGCCCAAGGACATGCCGACACCGTGCAGCGATAGGGGAAAGCGTTCGCGCATGGCGTCAAGCCATCGCAACGCAGGCCCACCGTCGGCCATATAGTTTTCAGAGTGCACCTCCAACCAACCGATGTCGGGTTGGTGTTCGAGGATGTCTTGATAGTGCTGCGCTTTCAGTCCGATCCCAGCGCGTGTTGGGATCGAACTGGTAGAGCGCTGCGCGGTTTGGGCCTGTTGGTCCATTGTGCGCAATTCCTCTTTCTTTGATTACATGGGTTTCAACATGCCGCCGGTGATTTTGGAGCACGTGCCTTTGGGAACGGCGATGAAGGCGTCTTTTTGGTCGTCCATTTTGGAGGTACCTGCGCAAGAAGACGTTGCCGTTTGGCAGTCGTTGTGGCCGGCTTTGGACACGCCGTAACATTTTTCCATTTCGGATGCATGTGCGGTGGTGGTCATGGCGCCTGCGGACAGGGCGACGGCAACGGCGGCTGCGATGATCGGGGCTTTGCTCAAGGTTTTAGCGGACATGGTTGTCTCCTCAGATAAATAAAAAAGCGTTGTGGATCCCGTTTCGGGGGATGGGGCGCGGTTGTGTCTTGCGCCTTCCCCTCCTATTTCGTCCGGGTGCGGGAATGGGTTACACTGCGTTTGGATTTTTTTTCGAAAGTGTGTTTATCTCGACAAAACACGGCGCAAGCATTTAAAGGCGAGCATGAGCGAAAAAACGGACAAGACCGAACAAGACCGCCCTGAGTTTGCCCAGTGGTCTGCCTGGATGGCAGCTGCGCAAGACGGCGACGGCGTGGCGTATCAAAACTTGCTGCAGGCCGTGTTGCCGTTGATCCGCGCCATCGTTTCGAAAAAAATTCAAGACCCGGACAAAACCGAAGACATCGTGCAAGAGGTCTTGATGTCGGTGCACAAAAACCGTCACACCTATGATCCGTCCCTGCCGTTCAAGCCGTGGTTGGCCACCATTACCCAGCGCCGCACCATTGATGCTTTGCGCAAAATTTATCGCCAGGGCGCGCGTGAGACCTTGGTTGACGAATATCCTGAAACCTTTTTGGCAGATGAAACGAATATATCCCCAGAGGACGACTTGGTCTTCGCCATGGGCGACGAATTATCCCGCGCCCTAGAGAGTTTACCCGCCGGGCAACGCACAGCGGTTGAACTGTTGAAATTGCGCGAAATGAGCCTTAAAGAAGCGTCCGAGGCCAGCGGAATGTCCGTGGCAGCCCTGAAGGTTGCCATGCACCGCGCCTTAAAGAGCCTGCGCACACAAATGGCCCCAAAGCCGGAGTTGTAGTTAAGATGAACATGTCAACCCATGACCTAATTTCGAACCTGTCGGACGATCTTGCCCCCGTCAAACGCCTGGCCCACCCGGCCAAGCGGTTGTTGATGTGGATGGGCATTGCGTTCCCGGTGTCTTTGATCATGGGTGCCTTGGTGGAACAGCAGTCTTTTGCTTTGGCTTTTGTCGACGGTGAATCCTTTTCATTGGCCAAGCAGCGTCTCACCGATTGGCGCAGCTTGCTTGAATTGACAGCAATTTTCGCCACCGCCCTCACGGCGGGCTATGCGGCTTTGTGTGGCACCCAACCGGGACGCGCCCCCCATGCTTGGGTGTTGCCCATCGTGCCCTTCGCCGCATGGCTGGCTTTGATCACCGAAAGCTGTTTTGAGCTGTATCAGCAAATCGGTCCCGATCAGTTTAGCTTTGCTCCGCACTGGACGTGCTATCCCTCCGTGGTTGCCACGGGGGCGGCGCCGGCACTGGTTATGGTGATTTTGCTCAAGCGCGGCATGCTGGCCACGCCTTCGGTAACCGTGGGCATGGCGGTTCTGGCAGCATCGGCCTTGGGTGCGGTGGGTCTGCGCTTGTTCCATCCGCCCGACGCGACGGCTATGTTGTTGATGTGGCAGTTGATCGCCACGTTGACGCTTTATGGGGTGGCTTCACTGATCAGCGTCATACGCGCGCGGTAGACATCGTGTTTATGCGGTGTGACCGGCCAGCGGCACGGTGAAGGTAAAGTGTGAACCTTCGCCCGGCGCGGTTTGCACCCAAATGGTTCCACCATTGCGTTCGACCAACTCTTTGCTCAGCGGCAGTCCCAGCCCGGTTCCAAGTTCGCCATGGGTGCCTTGGGTGGTGGTTTTTATGTCCACCGCAAAAATATGACGCCCAGCGTTGTGAACGTCGTGAGCGTATTCGGACATTTTTGATTTGGCGCACCGATCTGCACGTCCAGTCCCCAATGGCAGTCCCCAATGGCAGTCCTGTGAAATTAAGACACAATGTTTGGCCGTATTGGGTCAGCACGCATTAACCTTGCTCAACCTTGGCGATGGGTTGCGTTCAGCGTCCCGCCAGGGGCACGGTGAAATAGAAGGTCGTGCCATCTCCAGGCGAGCTGATCACCCAAATTTGACCGCCGTTGCGCTCCACCATTTCTTTGGTCAGCGGCAATCCCAATCCGGTACCCAGCTCGCCTTCGGTGCCGCGGGTGGTCGTTTTTTGATCTAAAGAAAAGAGATTTTCGAGCAAGGCTTTGGGGATGCCGATGCCGGAATCGGAAACAGTGACTTGGGCGAAACGGGTATCGTCGGTAATTTCAATGTCGACCGTGATGCGTCCGCCTGCTTTGGTGAATTTGATGGCGTTGCCGACCAAATTGCGGATCACGGACTGCATCATGTTTTGATCGGCATAGACCAACAGGTTGGGGCCATGGATATCGAGCACAACTTTTTTCGTTTTGGCAGCGGGCTTGATGACTTTGAGCGAATCTTGGATCAAATCCAGCATCAACGTGTTGCAAGGTTCGAATTTGGCCCCGTCCATTTGCAACCTGGACCAGTCCAAAAGGTTTTGCACCAATTCATACATATGCCCACCGGCGTCGTGGACGTCTTTGGCGTAGTCGGTGATTTGTTTTTTGTCGAGACGATCATCCATGGAGCTCATGATCTTGGTCATCCCCAACAGCGCCGTGAACGGGCTTTTGAGATCGTGGGAAATGATTGAAAACAGCCGGTTCTTCACGCGGATTTCGTTGCGCAATGCGCCCGTTGTTTCCGCGATGATGGCATCGCGGTGGTCGCGTTCGGTGTGGAGGTTATCCAGCAAACGCCGGGTCCAGGCGATGGCGGTGGTGGATAAAATGCTCAGCATGGCGAACACCAAAAGGTGCACGTTCAACAGTTTGTTGGCAGAGAGGGCTTCGGCTTCATCAAAGCTGGCGGTTGGGAACGAAACCCGGATGCCGCCGCGAATCTCACCGACCTTATAGCCTTGTCCCCGGTGGCACGGCAGGCAGGCCTCTTTGACATCTAGCGGCGCCATATAAAAGAAAGCGGGGCCATGTCCGTTTGGCATTACCTCCATCTGTTCGCGCGCGCCATCCTCAAAACTTTCCAGCGCCTTGCGTTCCCAATCGGACGGAGTGTTGTTCGGATTGAGGGGGCGCAAGCTGGTGATGTTGATGTTGAGATCGCCCTTGTTGAGGATTTCGGCGATTTGGCGCGTCATGTAGGTGGGGTTGATCATCGTTAAGTGCTGCCCACCGGGCGTGACGATGTCTTTTTCAAACACGCGGAGATAAGGGTTTGACGGTGAGCTTTGTGTGACCGGTGCATAAACCCCGCCCAGATTGGTATTCCACAAGCGCGTGGTTTCGACCATGGTGAAGACCATGCGGGCGCGTTCGCGTGCGAGCTCCTGAGAGTTGGATCTAAGGCCTTCTAAATTCCAGCTGTAAGATGAGCTGACGATGGCGGCCCATAAGAGCACGGGCATACCGTATAAACTTAGTTTTTGCCATAACCCGCGGTGTGTATTGCGCGTTGTCATAGGCCCCACCATTTGGCATATTTTCTGTGTAAATTATAGGCGCTGCGGAGCGAACGCGTCCAGCGCGTGAGTCCGAATGTCGTATTAAGTGAAATGTTTTGGTGTTATTGCGCACCGCACAAAAAGAGCTTGCCAGGGCAGCTACTCTTCTTCTTCAAGCCACCACATGTCGGCATTTTGCTCGCCGCTTTGCGCAGCACCTTCGGGCAGGCGCTGTTCGGCGTGCGCGATGTTCTTATCGGTGACTTCCACCATCCGTGTCAGGCCCAACTTGTCGTAAGTTTCGCGAGCGTCCATGAAGGCTTTGAGCGCGGCCTCATAATGTTTGTCTTCGCCGGTCATGCGCCCCAACAAGAACAAAGCGCTGCCCATGTTGTTTTGCGTTGCCGCCCATAGGGTTGGTTGCTGGGTTACGGTGCGCACCGTGAGGGCTTGTTTGCACGCGGTGACGGCTTTTTCCACGACGTCTTCATTATCGGTCTGACGGCCCAGCACTTGTGCGGTTTGGGCGAAGTTGTTGAGTGTCTCACTCCACAGCAACGGCATGGAACGTTTGTTCAAGACCTTCAGCGCGGACTGGTAATGGCCAAGCGCTTTTTTCAGATTGGCAACCTCGTCGGTTTTGATGTCCATGCGGTAAAGCACCTCACCCGTTCGATTGTGGGTGGTGGCCCAGGGAAACGGTGTGGCTTCGAAGGTAAAGATTTCCAACGCGGCTTTGTAAGCCTCTTCGGCTTTGACGAGGGTGTTGATGTCGTCGGTGCGCTCACCCATGGCCTGCAAAACCGTACCGAGGTTGCGTTGCAGGTAAGCCCAGTTGGTGGGGCTGTCGGAACGCAGCGTGCCTTTGATGCCTTCGGCGTAGGCCAGGGCGGCGCGGTGAAGGACTTCGGTGCCGGGGAACAGATGGCCGAACGACGCCAAGGCATTTGCAAACATGGCTTGCAAAGAAGCGCGCTCGCGCGGGGTGAACTCGCGCGGGATGTGTTCCATGATCTCAGCGGATTTTTCCAACGCGGGTGCTATGAGATTGCGGCACGTTTCACGCTTTGGGTCCGTGTCGGGATTGAGCGCGGCCAAAGCAGAGGCCATCACCAACGGGCCGTAGGCTTCGGGATCGAAGCCCAAGGGCAGGTTTAGCGATTGAAACGGTGAAATGGTCCCCGCCGGGTCAACGTCAACGGGTGGAGGGGCGGCGAAGTGTAAAAACAGGTTTGCGCCCGGTGGCGGTACGTCACCCCAAATCACCAAGTCGGCATCGTGTTGGGTGAGCCATCCCAAGGCTTGGGTGCAGGCTTGGGGCAGCAAGTCAGAGCGGTTCACCTCCGGTGTGAGAACCGGGGCTTCGTTCACGACTTGCACGAAGATGCCGTTGTGACCGGAAAATACACTGGCGATGCTGCGCGCGTGGTCTTGGCCTTGGGTGTCAATAAACGGGCCGATCAGGATTTTGATGTCGGTCTCGTTGGCGGCCGTGCCCAACAGGCGCGCGAAAAAACCAGGTTTTCTCTTCGCCTGGGGGTGTTGGGGCGGGGCTTGGTTTTTGGGCGTGTCGTTCATAAGTGAGTCTGGCTTATCCGATTCGGGGGCTCAAGTGATCTTAGCCGCCTTTGAGGACACCCATCAATGCTTTGCGCACTTCGCTGACGGCCACCGACCACGGTTCGTCCGATTTGGTGCGAAAGATTCGCATGCTCGGGTACCAGGGGCTGTCTGCGCGATCCAACAGCCAGCCCCAATCCGCGCCGCTGTCCAAGATCATCCACACCGGCTTGCCCAAAGCACCGGCCACGTGTGCGGTGACGCCGTCGCAGCAGATAACCAAATCCAACTGGTGGATGGTGGCGGCCAAATCGGCCAAATCCATGATGGTGGGCCCGGCCTGTTCGACCAGGGGCTGTAGCCCCAGGCGGGAAATGTCCGACGCACCCGCACCGCGTTCCAAGGAGAATGCCTGGACTTCGGGGATGCCGATCAGCTCGGCCAGGTCGTCAAGCTCCATATCGCCGTGACGTTTGGGACCTTTGGTGGAGCGCCCTTCCCACTTGCCCGACCAGACAAGGCCGAGAGCCAAACGGGTTTCGGGAAGAATGTCCAAGGTGCTTGCGCCAATCTTCGGCACGTTCAGGTAAGGCACGTCCTCAGGCACGGTGTCGACCTTGGTGCTCAGCCGCGCGGGGAGGCTCAACAGGGGGATTTGAACGTCCGCCGTGACGCTTTCGCCAAGGCTTACGGTTTTTTCAATATCGGGCGACGCTGCCAACAGGTGTGCCAAGTGCGGCGCGCATTCCCAAATGACGGTTGCGCCGCCGCGTTTCAAAACGGCCGCGTAACGCGCGAATTGAACCGCGCGCCCTTCGTCGCCTTCGGCGTTGACCAAAATGGTTTTGCCTTGAAGGGACGATCCGTTCCAGGGCTCAATCCCTTCGCGGCGCACATCTTGGCCGTTGATGGCAAAGCGGGTTTCCAGCTCTTTAAAGCCGCGCGGCCATTCGCCCATTTGCAAAATGGTGTGGGCGTGCTCGACCCGGCATTGGGCATAGGTGGGTTCTAGCTTGATCGCGCGCGCGAAGTGCTCCATGGCGACTTGGGCATGGCCGCCTTCGCGAAAAGCCAAGCCCGCATTATAGAGTGCCTTGGGCGATTTCGGCCCATGCTTGACCGCACGGCGGTGCGCCTCAACGGCTTTAGAGGTTTCGCCCAAATCGCGCAGAGCATTGCCCAGGTTGGTGTAAACGGCGGTGGACGCCGTTTTCAGTGCCAAAGAGCGGCGATAACACGCGACCGCAGCCTCGGGCCGCCCGGCGGAGCGCAGCGCCACGCCTAAGTTATTGTACGTGTCGGCAGAGTTGGGCTGGAACCGCAATGCGTGGGAGTATTCTTTGATCGCCACATCCAGCCGTCCCGCGCGGTGGTGTTCCAACGCTTGGTCGTAATGGCGGCGGCCCTCGTCCGCACGCGAGTTCGCGCCGGAGGGCTCTGGGCTGTTATCCGTCGGGGTGGTGATGGGGGGTGTCATTATCTCTGCATTCATCCTGAGCCTAAGTATCTGTTGGAACGCACGCTTCTTCAAGTGAAACTCGCGCGCCCTTCAGCATTTCGTATCTGCGTCGAGGGAGCTGAATACGATCTTATGGCGTCTGGCCCGTTGTCTATATGTGAGATTGCACAGCGTGGCAATTATATTTGCGCGACGCGCGCGTAGGCTTGCTTATTGATATCCCCCCGGGCCTGTATTACGTAGGAAGAAGCAAACGCAATACAGGTCCCTCCCCATGATGATTTACGACATGCCGCTTTGGCGCCCCCCCTCCGAAGGCCCAAACCTGATCATTCAGGCGACCATCGGGTGCAGCTTCAATGCGTGTACGTTTTGCTCCATGTACAAGATCAAATCTTACCGCCAACGCCCGTTGGAGGAGGTTTTTGCCGACATCGAAGACGCGGCCCAAGATTGGCCTGACGCCACCCGGGTGTTCCTGGCTGACGGGGATGCGTTGGCCGTGCCGACGGATGATTTGGAGCAAATCCTCGACAAGCTGATTGCCGAATTTCCCGATCTTCAGCGCGTGACGTGCTACGCCACGCCGCAAAACTTGACCAAAAAGTCCGTGGAAGACTTGCAGCGGCTGAAGGACAAGCGCCTCAATATGGTCTATTTGGGCATCGAATCGGGCTCTGATTCCATGCTCAAACGCATTCGCAAAGGCTCGTCAAAGCTGATGCAAAAGGCGATGGTGCGGGCGGACGAAGCGGGCCTGAAAATTTCCGCCACCGTTATTTTGGGCCTTGGCGGGAAAGAACACTGGCGCGAACACATCGAAGGCACGGCCGCGTTGATCAACACCGTGTCGCCGAAGTTTTTGTCGACGCTGCAGCTCGCCCTAGAAGGCGGCGTTGAACCGGAATTCCGCGAAGCCTTTGCCAAACCAGACGGCTCTGAATTTGAATGGCAAGACGACGCGGGTATTTTGGCAGAGTTGGAATATTTGCTGGAATTGCTCAAACCTGAAAAGGCTGTGATTTTCCGCTCCAATCATGCTTCAAACGCCTTGGCGTTGGCGGGCAACCTGCCCCGCGATAACGAAGCGTTGCTCGCCCAAGTGCGCGCCGCACAAAGCAACGCGGGTTCTTTGCGTCCACAATGGATGCGTAGTCTTTAGAATAGTTATAATTGATGGGCGCAGGCGTACTTCGCTTTGTCGTGGTATTCCCCCTAACCTCATGATATTGTGCGCAGTAGAGAGGGTCCAAATTTACTGGGGGTAAATTTTCATGTCTATCAAAGCACGCCTGATCGCGGTGCTCGCGGTTATATTGTTGGTGTTCAGTGGTGCCGCGGTGATTACGCTGGTGAACCTGAGCGCGCAGTTGCCGAAATTGGAAGCCACGGAAACCGATGCAACGTCGGTTGCGGATCTTTCGATTCCGTTGGCAATTGTTATCAAAGACATTCAACTGGACGTGGTTCAGGTGCAGCAATGGATTACGGATATCTCTGCCACGCGCGGATTGCCGGGGTTTGACGATGGCTTCACCGAAGCCGCCGCATTCGCCGAAAAATTCAAAGAAGACGTTCAAGCGGCCCGTGACCTCGCCTTGGCATTGGAGCTGAACGAGGTCGTCGTTGCCCTCAACGAAACGGAACAAGCGTTCGGCCCGTTTTATGAAACCGGGATCAAAATGGGTGAAACCTACGTTGCCAAAGGCCCGGAAGAAGGCAACGTGATGATGGAAGAATTCGACGGCGTGGCCGGGGCCATGGGCGAAAACATGGAAGCCCTGTTGGCCAAGGTGTCTGAATCCACCAGCGTCAAACTGGAGGTGTTGGAAGAAGGTATTCATGAGGTACAAACGTCCATTGAAGGTGTGCAGACCCTGAATATGGTGTTGACCATCATCGGCGTGATTATCGGTTTAGGTGCGGCTGGCTATTTGGTCGTCTTGATCAAGGGCTCTATTGAAGCCTTGATCCATGACATCGAACAGATTTCTAACCACGACTATGTGGGTGAGACTCAGTTGAGTGGGGAGCGGACCGATGAGTTCGGCACCGTTGCGCGCGCCCTTCAAGAAACCAAACAGGCCTTGATCGCTTCCCAAGAACGCGAACAGGCCCAACAAGAAGCCGACCAACGCCACGCTGAAGAGCGCAAAACCGAACGCCTGCGTATGGCCGAACAGTTCGAAACGTCGGTGGGTTCGGTTGTGGAAACCGTTTCTGCAGCGGCAAGCGAAGTGCAAAGCAGCGCGCAGTCCGTGTCCGGCACAGCGGATCAAACCAGTTCACAAGCCACCAATGTTGCGGCGGCGGCGGAACAGGCTTCGGCCAACGTGCAGACTGTGGCAAGTGCAGCGGAAGAGCTGTCGAGCTCCATTTCCGAAATCTCGCGCCAAGTTTCGCAATCCACCCAGATTGCCGGAACGGCAGTGGCCGAAGTCGAAGGCGCCAACGACAAGGTGCAAGGCCTGGCCGAAGCCGCCAACAAAATCGGCGAGGTCGTGGCATTGATCACCGACATTGCAGACCAAACCAACTTGCTGGCCTTGAACGCGACCATCGAAGCGGCGCGTGCGGGGGAAGCCGGCAAAGGCTTTGCCGTGGTGGCGTCAGAGGTGAAAAACCTCGCCAACCAAACCGCCAAAGCAACGGAGGAAATCTCCAACCAAATCGGCGGGATCCAAGGTGCCACTAAAGACGCCGTTACAGCCATTGGCTCCATCGGTGGGATTATCAACCAGATCAACGAGATCACATCCGCCATCGCCGCTGCCGTAGAAGAACAAGGTGCGGCGACGTCCGAAATTGCGCGCAATGTGGAGCAAGCGTCCAGCGGCACACAGGAAGTGTCTTCCAACATTTCCCAAGTGACCCAAGCGGCGTCCGAAACGGGAAGCTCGGCCACGCAAATTCTCGACGCGGCCGGAGAGCTGACCCGTCAGTCCAGTCAGCTCAGCGGTGAAGTGCATAATTTCCTCAACACCATCCGGGGATAATTCTTTCAACACATACAAAAAGGCGTCCCATTGGGGCGCCTTTTTTAGTGGGTGCGATGAAAATTGCGTCGCATTTTGCGAGTCCTATGTGGTTAAACGGTGGATGATATGCTAAATAATGCTAAATACCATACTAATGGAGTATGGTATTTAGCATTGGAAAAGTGGCATGTTTGTTGCTGATTAATCCATAATCAGCAAAATAGCCGACTAATTATTAGGTTATAAGCTGCGCCGATGAGTACATAACAACAATAATCTCTGAACGGAGTGAATCTTATGTTGCCGCAGTTGAAAATCGAAACCTCGAACAATCTATTTATCGACGTCAATCACACGGATTTGGCAAATGCCATCGAAAACGTCAAGAAGGCTTGGTTAAGTTACGGCGCCTCAGATAATTTTACCCAAGCATGCGCCTCGTTTCTAGAGGAGCTGCGTGAGCACTTTTCCCATGAAGAAATCATCCTTCGTGGTGCTGGGTATGAACACTTGGAGGTTCACTCTGACAGCCACACACAAATATTGGTTCTCCTGGAGGCCATCTTGAACGTGGGCATGGACGAAAACACGGGGACGTATTTCCTGGATAAAGTGCGCGAAAAGCTCTTCGAACATGAACTGGTGGCCGACCAGGGTTATTGGCATTTATTTGAATCGGAAGACTTTGCTGAAGGCAATGCCATCACCTGGGCGGCGCAGATGGAAACGGGTGTTCCGTCCATCGACGCGCACCACAAATCTTTGGTGAGATACATCAACCGCTTGGCACACCGGATAGAGGGCGGGACCACGAATGAGTTGTTGGTGAGCGAGCTGGAACAGCTCTACGCCTATTCCGCCCACCACTTTCATGAAGAAGAGGTCGAGCTGACCCGTAAGGGACCTGGCGCATCTTCACGTCACCGCCAGGCGCACTTGAATTTGTTGGAGGATCTTATACGCACCATCAACAAACTGAGCACGGAAAAGGTTCCGCCCAAGGCGCTGCCAACCTACTTAGGCCTGTGGCTCTCCAACCACGTGATGGCCTACGACGTGGCAGAGTTTTCGAGCCGCGTTTAACCCTCACCAAAAGCGATTATGGCAATCAGTCCAACGACACCACCAACAACGGTGCCGTTGATCAGTCCGCCGCCAAAGCGGTACTTGAGCGATTTGGCTTCAACCGAGCTAATGGAGCAATAGCCGCGCGGTGTCAGGTAGCCCCAGATGAAGCCGCCGGTAAATCCGATCAAAGTGAGGATGAGAGGTATGCTCATGTCTTAGAGCAAGTCGTCGACATTTTCCGGCGGCCGCCCCATGACGGCCTTGCCGCCTTTGACGACGATGGGACGTTCGATGGCGCGCGGGTGCGCGGACAGGGCTTCGATCAGCGCGTCGTTGTCCAATGCACCAACGTCGATGCCTTCTTCCTTGGCTTCTTTTTTGCGCACGATTTCAGACGCCGACTTGCCCAGCTTTTTCAAAATGTCTTTGAGCTCGTCCGCGCTCGGCGGGGTTTGCAGGTATTCAACAATTTCCGGCTCCACGCCTTTGTCTTGGATCAGCTCCAAGGTTTTGCGGGATTTGGAACAGCGCGGGTTGTGATAAATGGTGACGCTCATAATGACTTAAGCCTTCGTTTTAGCCGATGGGGGTACAAAAATGTCCGGTGCTTCACCGGGCAGACTTTCCACATATAGGGACTGTGACGGGAAAGCAAAGCCGGAACCGGCATTTTCCACCACGTCTTTGATCTGGTAGGCCAGCCGTTCTTTGATCTCCAACCATTCCCCCCAGTTGGTGGTTTTGGTGAAGCAGTACAGCATGATGTCGATGGAGCTGTCGGAAAACTTGTCGATGCGCACGAAGGTCGAAACTTCGGGCGGATGGGCAAATTCGTCCGAGCCCAGCACGTAGTCTTCAATGCCGTCGCGAATGGCCTTGAGCTGATCGATGGTGGCACAATATTCAATGCCGATGTGCCAATAAATCCGGCGGTGCGTCATGGCACTGAAGTTTGTGACTGCACTGTCCGAAAGGTGGGTGTTGGGCACATAGACGGGCGCTTTGTCGAAACGCCGAACCATGGTGGAGCGAAATCCGATCTGTTCGACCGTGCCTTCGACCACACCGTCGACACGCACCCAATCGCCTTTGTTAAAGCGCCGCTCGGCGATGATCAAAATGCCGGCAATGAGGTTCTTGAATAAATCTTGTGCACCCAAAGCCACGGCGACACCGAACAGGCCAAGCCCCGCCAGGATCGGCCCCACCTGAATGCCCCAAATCTCCAACACGGCGGCGATGCCGACAAATGCAATGAGGATCTTGGAGGCCTTCACCATCCAATCCATCATCACGGCGGTAAAGATTTTTTCGAGGCGCGTGAGCAAATTCGACAGGGGTTTGATGGCGCGATAAATCGCCCAAAAAATCGCGGCTGTAATCAGCGAGCGCACCAGCCGGTCGGCAATGTCTTGGGCATGGTCCTCAAGGTCCAAAAATTCGATGGCGAGGAACAGACCGAAGATGACGGGCAGAAGCCGGATCGGTTCTTCCAAGGCATTGAGGATTTCGTCGTCCAACATGTTTTTGGTTTTGGACACCTTAAAGCGCAGCACCCGAATGATGAAGCGCGAGATCAGCCCGCGCAACAACATGAAGACGATAAAGATCGCGATGGCCGTGAGAATGCCGCCAACGTCCACACCGAACGCCCCGGTCTTCCAGACCTCTTCGAACAGGTCCCAGAATTCTTTGAGTTTGTCCATGTCCACTCACCACTGAAATTGTGGTGGGATGATAGCGGAAGCGGCGGGGGTGTAAAGCCCGCACCGCTATACATATGGAAAGTTTATGTCGCCAGAATTATGGGCTGCGATGGCAGTGATATGTGCCGGTCTTGTGGTTCCAGTGACAGCCAGAGCTATCCAACCCACCACCATGTGCATAGGCTTGTGAGGCGAAAAGCCCCAGAGTTGCCAGAACGATGAAAAGTGCGCGGAACATGTGGACCTCCTATAAAGTGATTGGCGTTGCAAATACACTTTATGAGGGTATTATGGGGTTGTAAAGCAGGGTGTCATTCCTATTCAGGCAAGGTTAATGTTTTTGCCGATACGTTGGCGCATAGACAAACACGAACGGAAAGGGTCTTTCATGACGGCACGCCATTATCTGGCCTTGGGCTTAGGCATTCTTGTTTCTATTGCGGTGGCCATTGTGTCCGTATTCGCGTTTATCGTGGGCGCGGTGTTGGCGGGTTTGGCAATCGTCGCCTTGCGTTTGCACAAACCGTCTATGCCAGAACTGCACCCCGACGACATGATCGACATCACTGAGGATGTGCGCGAAGTGTGACTTGGGATTATTGATCCAATTCTGAAATCATAATGTTGGCGACGCGCAGACGGCTTGAAAACTGTTTGGCCACATTGCTCATCAACGTCACAACCAGGTCGGGGCGTTCTTGACGCAGTTGGGAAAAGTGTTTGGTGTCGATGACGTAGCACACGCTATCTCTGGACGCCACGACACTGGCGGAGCGGGGCTCGCCGTCAATCAGTCCCATTTCGCCAAACAGGGATCCCGCCATCAACGTTGAGATGCGTTTTTTGCGGCTGGCGCCAGGAATGTCGATGAAGATGTTCATGCGGCCACGGGCTAAGAAATAGGCGCATGCGGCGTCTTCGCCTTGGGCGAAAATTTGCTCACCCTTGCGATAGATCCGACGTTGAACGCTTTGGCCTAGGTCCATGAGGTCTTGGCGTGAAAGTCCGTCAAAAAGTGGGCTGGTAGAAATCGGACGCAGGTGGGCCGAATGACCGTGGGTTTGCATTTGGTCCAACAGGACCTTTTCGGCGCGCGCCAACGCCGTGTCGGTGTCGGCGAAAATCCAGTTTTCCCCCAACACATCGACAATGCCGCCTGTTTTGAGGTTCAGCCAAATCCATCGGGGTGAGGAATTGCCTTGTCGCGCATCCTTTTCGGACGCATGCCCGTTTCCATTGCGCACCGCGCGCCGTTCGCGCTGAACATAGCTGATCATCAATTTGCCGCCTGCGCCGTCGCACAACAACGAAAGCAAACGCAATTTCGACGTTCCCGTGCTGTCGATGGAACTCAGGTGCTTGAAATCCAAAATCAGATATTCAACGCCATCGTCCAATAGGGCTTGGGCCTCGCTGATCAAACGTGCGGTTGATCCAAAGAACAACGCGCCTTGGATTTCGATGATGCCGATGCGCTCACCATATTGCTCCAATATTTTGGTTTCATGTGCGGGGCGCTGAATTTTCGAATGAATCCGCGAACCGCGATACATGCGCCGGATGGGGTTTTTGCCCATGCCCAGCACGAACAGCGCGACAGACAAGAACACGCCCAGGCCCACTGCGGCGATCAGGTTCAGGGTCAGTGCCGTGACCACAACCACCACAGTGACCAACAGATCGCCTGCGATGAGGCGGGGGTATTCCATGCGCCGCAAGAAGAGGCTGAAAAGCTTGTCCAGTGTGTCGCGGTCAATGGCTTGCAGGGACGACGCCACCAGCATGCCCGCCGTCGCCCACAGCGGTAGCAGCTTCACGATGGGGGCCAAGCCAACGACCAAAATCAAAAACGCAAGGGCGCTGCCCCAGTTGGCGGCACGGGTTTTTGCTCCCGCCATGACGACGGCGTTGGATCGGCTCGGCGATCCGTTGGACGGCAAAAAGCCCAACACACCCATGAGCACATTGCCAGCGCCGTAAACACGAAGTTCATGATCGCTGTCGATGGTTTCATCTTGGCTAAGTGCCAAGGCTGACGAGGTGATCACCGTGTAAAAGGAGGCAAGAAGCGCCATGGAGAGCCCTGCAAAGATGGGAATATCCGCGTCGCGCCACTGCAGATTCGGGGCGCCCGACAGCCAGTCCAGCATCGGAAAGACCAAGGGCGGTTCACGCCACAAGACGCTCAAATCCAAGTGTCCGATCAAGGGTGCCGTCGTGGGTGAAGCCACATAATAAACAGCCGTGCCAGCGGCCAAACCGATGAGGGCGGCGGGGATCAGCCGAATACGGCCTTCCAGGCCCAAGTGAACCAAGATCGTCACGCCGCCCACAGCCGCGGCCCAGGGTAAAACGGTATCGAGATCGTTGAACAAAAGGGTCCACAGGTTTTGGTCGGGCTGGCCCAACACGGTGGGCAGTGCACTGATTATCACCAGCAATGCTGACGCGTTACCAAACCCCGCGAATACAGGAACCGGCACATACGACGTGATGCGTCCCAGCCGCAATTGCCCGGCCAGCCATTGGGCGAGGCCCGCAATGACGATGGCCCCATAAGACAGGACCAAGGCGTCTTCGGGTGAATAGCCACGCGAAAGCGCTGCGGATATAGCCGAGGCCATAACCAAGGCCGTGACGGCGCCCGCACCCGATATCAAAAATCGGTTGGGCCCCCACGCGCCCGCCAAAGCACCATGCACGACGGACGTGCCGACACTCGCCATAATACCGAACATGGCCCATTCGGGACCCAGTGGTGCTATGGCGATCAATCCGTAGGCGACGGCTTGAGGAAGGGTGGTGAGAGCGCCAACAAAAGCTGCGCCCAAATCGTATTTAAAGGTCGAAGAGGTCAAGAACATGCTCTGAATCTGGTGTTAACCAAGATACAGAGCATGTTTAGCGGCTGGGGACAAGTCGCGGAATGTATTCGTAACACCTTTTGATTGTTACAGTTTTGTGACATTCATGGGCGTTTTTCCACGCCCGGCGCGATGTTGCCTAGCGTGGCCTGTATTCCTTGTGTGTGACGATGACGGCTTCGCCGTTTTGGGTTTGCACGCACACGGCTTGGGCCGGACGTTGAACGTGGTCGTGATCCATTACGTATTCGCGTGCATCGAAGCATTCGAACATGGACGGATAATCGCCCCCGGTCATGGCAACCGGACTGGCGCTTTCGACAGTGATGAGAATGAGTAACCAAGTCATGGCTCTGGCTCCTTTCTGGATCCAAAAACCTCTATAAAACCTCTGGCGGGCGACGCGGTTTCTCTGCGCCGATCTTCCCGATTTTCCGGGGCTCCCCGCGAGAGGGCCGGATGTTTTACGAATAAAGATTGTAACACAAAAGGACCTAAAACGGGAGTCGAAGCCGTCACGATCGCGTGAACGTGACGCCAAGATCAATCGGGTGACCTTTATAAAAGCTCTTCCAACTCGTCCTTGTCGTCGCACTCGATCACGCGTTTCGCCATGTCGTAGCTAAAGCCCGAGCGCGCCATGGCGGCCAAGTGCTTTTCTGAGTTGGCTTCGCGTTTGTCTGGGTCTGCGAAGGGACCTAAGCGACGGCGCCGCGCGAGCTTGATGGCGGCGTGGAGTTCCGGGTCCGGGGCTTCTTCAGTGAGCGCTTCGAGCGCTTGGTCGATGGTGTCGGGGTCCACGCCTTTTTCAAGCAGCTTCATGCGGATCGAGCGCCCGGCCACGCCACGGTTCATGAGAGACCGTGCGCGCACTTCGGCGTAGGCCAAATCGTTGAGCAATCCAGCCTCTTGATAGCGCACGATGAGATCGTCGATCCACTGGGCTGCAGTCTCTTGGTCGGGTTCGCCGTGGTGGCGGATGGATGTGTAGACACGCCGCTCCAAGACACGCTTGAGGTTTTCAGAGCTCGACGCGTAGCGTTCCAGATAATGCAAAGCAATGCCCGCCAGACGCTCCGGCGAGATCTTGCGCGGGATCTTTTGTTTGGGCTTTTTTGCGGGGGCTTTGCGTTCATCCATAGAAGGACTATATAAGGTGCTTCCCCTGGATCCAATGAAGATTGGCAAAGCCCATGCAACAGCAAGTCACCATTTCCAATTGGCTCGGCGTTTATACCTTGTATATGCGCGAAGTTCGTCGCTTCGTGAAGGTCTACACCCAGACCATTGTCGGCCCGGTGGTGACCACGTTGCTGTTCTTGGCGGTGTTTTCGCTGGCCTTGGGCCGGGCGGTTACGGAAGTCCACGGAGTTCCGTTTTTGGAATTTCTCGCCCCGGGTCTGATTATGATGGCCATCGTGCAAAACGCGTTTGCCAACACGTCGAGCTCCATGATGATTTCCAAGGTTCAGGGCAACATCGTCGACACCTTAATGCCGCCGCTGAACGCGCATGAACTCACGTTTGGTATTGCCATGGGTGGAATGACCCGCGGGATTGCCGTGGGGCTTGCTACGGCTTTTGTGTTGTCCATCTGGGTGCCGCTGGAAATTGCCAACGTCGGCTTGATCGTGTTTCACGCCGTGGCGGCTTCATTGATGCTGTCGCTTTTGGGCGTGATCGGTGGCATTTGGTCGGAAAAATTCGACCACATCGCGGCGGTCACCAACTTTATCATCACGCCCTTGTCGTTTTTGTCAGGCACGTTTTATTCCATCGAACGTTTGCCCGAAATTGCCAAGACCATCGCGTTGCTCAATCCGTTTTTCTACATGATCGACGGTTTTCGCGCGGGCTTCATCGGCCACAGCGACGCCAACGTCTTGGTCGGCATGGCCGTGGTCGCGGGCATGGATGTGGTGCTGTGGATCGTGTGCTGGAAAATGTTCGACAGCGGCTACAAGCTGAAGCCTTAACCGCGCTCAGCCCTTAAAGCTGCACTTCGCCCCGACCAAGCGGCGGCGTTGGCCTTCTAGGCGCAGCTTATCGTCTTTCCAGGCCTTCATCGCCGCATAGCGTGCACGCATGGGTTCGCACTTGAATTTCTCAATCATGTTGGGATCGGTTTTGCTCAACAAGCCATTGATCATCTTGTACTTCGTATTGAGCTTGTGAAAACTCGCGCTGCCGGGCTCGAATTGTTTGAGCCTTTGCGACAGGGTCAACATATTGCGATGAAGCTTGGCGCTTAAGCTCGCGTCCACGAACGCATAGGCCACTTTCAGCGGTGCAATCCACGTGACGTCGCGGCTAACCACAAAGGCGCCCATGGATTTATCATCTCCGCCGATGCGGTATTCACCCGTCACGATGACACGGTTGTTGGCGCCCTTGAGTTTGGGGTGGGTGCTGTCGGGCGGGTCGTAGGCGATCAGCTGGATCAGATCAGCGCCTTTGCGCAGGTCTTTGGGCAGTTGTTCCGCCAAATCGATGACCTTGGCCATGTATTGAAAGAATTTCGCATTGTTGGCATTTGCTTTGGCAGAGCCCACCAACAGATGGCCCTTATAGCGACGGACTTCGCCGGGTTCGGGCATGCCTTTGAAGGTGTAACTGGGGCGATCTTGCGCTGCGTTCTTGGGTTCTTCAACCGTCACCCCCATAGCAGGGACCGCAATTCCCAAGACAGCCGCAACACTCGCCGTAGCGATAAGTGCGCGTATCATGATCCACTCTTTATCATTGTCGCTGTATGTTTTTAGCAAGTATGACGTTCGAATACCCATGACGTCAATAGGGCTAAACTCCCAAGACATGCACAGTTTCTAGACTTCTCCATTGACAGACGGAGGTCGGATTCCCATAATCCTCGGCTTTCCGGGCAGGCCCGCCTTTAAAAAGGGTTTGCCCGGTTGTTTATTTTTGGAACCAGAGAGAAGGAATCATTCGTTATGTCGTCCGCGTTGATGGAGACCTATGCGCCTGCGGATCTCGCCTTTGTCAAGGGCGAGGGGGTCTATGTGTACACGGCGGACGAGCGACGATTCCTAGACTTCTGCGCAGGCATCGCGGTGAGCTGCATGGGCCATGCCCATCCTCACTTGGTGGACGCTTTAACGTCCCAAGCCGAAAAGCTGTGGCACGTGTCCAACCTTTACAAGATCCCGGGCCAGTATGAGCTTGCGGACAGGTTGGCGGCGGCGAGTTTTGCGGACCGGGTGTTCTTTTCGAACTCGGGTGCCGAAGCGTTGGAAGGCTCGATCAAAATCGCGCGCAAATACCAAATCGACCAGGGCCACCCTGAACGCTACCGGGTGATCGGCTGCGACAGCGCGTTTCACGGCCGCACCTTGGCGACCATTGCCGCGGCGGGTCAAGAAAAGCTGTTGGAAGGCTTCGGCCCCGTTGTGGACGGCTTCGATCATGTTGCCTTTGGTAATTTGAACGAAATGCGCGCTGCGATTACGGACGAAACGGCGGCCATCTTGGTCGAACCGGTTCAGGGCGAAGGCGGCTTGCGCGCGGCGGATGCGGACTATCTTAAAGGTCTGCGCGCCATGTGTGACGAGTTCGGCCTGTTGTTGATGTTCGACGAAGTCCAATGCGGCATGGGCCGGACCGGCAAGCTGTTTGCCCACGAATGGGCCGACATCGTTCCGGACGTGGTCGCCACGGCCAAAGGCATCGGCGGCGGGTTCCCGTTGGGCGCGATATTGACCACCGAAAAAGCGGCTGTGTTGGGCGTGGGCAACCACGGCACGACCTATGGCGGCAATCCGTTGGCCATGGCCGTCGGCGGTGCGGTGCTGGACGAGCTCTTGAAAGACGGGTTCTTGGATCACGTGGTCGAGATGGGCGTCAAACTGCATGCCGGCCTTGCCAAATTGGTTCAGGACTTCCCCAACGTGTTCGTGGAAACGCGCGGTCTGGGTTTGATGCAAGGCATCAAGCTGGTGGAACGCGTGGTCAACCGCGACTTCAAAACTGAGTTGGAAGCAGAAGGTCTGTTGGTTGCGCCTGCAGGCGACAACGTGTTGCGTTTGCTTCCCCCGTTGATCATCACCGAGGCCCACATCCATGAGGCCATGGAAAAATTCACCGCCGTGGCCGCGCGCCACGCGGGGAATGAAGCTAAGTGAAGGAGAGCCACAATGACGGCTCCGAAGCATTTTCTCGATTTGCATAAGTTGGACGCAGGCACCCTGCGCGAAATTCTCGATATGGGCTCGGCCATCAAAACCGGGCGCCATATGGAAGACGGCGATACGGAAATTCTAAGTGGTAGAACGCTTGCTATGATTTTCGAAAAACCGTCTACGCGCACTCGTGTGTCGTTCGAAGTGGGCATGAAACAACTGGGTGGTCATGTGGTCGTTATGGACGGCCAAGGCAGCCAGTTGGGGCGCGGGGAAACCGTGGCGGACACCGCACGTGTGCTGTCGCGTTATGTGGACGCGATTATGATTCGCACCGACGACCCGGCGAAGCTGATTGAGCTGGCCGCGCACGCCACCGTTCCCGTGATTAATGGCCTGACGGATGACAGCCATCCGTGCCAGTTGATGGCGGACGTGATGACATACGAAGAACATCGCGGCTCCATCCAAGGTAAAAAGGTGGTTTGGTGCGGCGACGGCAACAACATGGCGGCGAGCTTTGTGCACGCCGCACAACGCTTCGACTTTGCGCTGACCTTGGCGACACCCGAACAGCTGAGCTTGAACCAAGCCGTCATTGACTGGGCCAAAGGCGAAGGGGCGGACATCACTGTGTCGCGCAACGCCGATGAAGCCTGCACCGATGCGGACTTGATTGTGACCGACACCTGGGTGTCCATGGGCGACACGGACGCGGAAGAGCGCTGTGCATTGTTGCAGCCGTTCCAAGTGGACCAACGCCGTATGGAACTGGCCAAGTCGGACGCGGTGTTCATGCACTGCCTGCCCGCCCACCGTGACGAAGAAGCCACGGCAGAAGTCTTGGACGGGCCACAGTCCATCATCTGGGACGAAGCCGAAAACCGCCTGCACGCTCAAAAGGGCATCTTGGCGTGGTGCATGAGCTAAGAGAGAGAATGACCGAGACTTCCCCTAATCTGGATTTCGCCCAGACCTTTCAAATCGAAGGTCAGGATGTGCGTGGCCGCTTGGTTCGCTTGGGCCAGGCCCTGGACGATGTTTTGCACGCCCACGCCTACCCCGCGCCGGTTTCGCAAATGTTGGCCGAAACTTTGACTTTAGCCGTGACCCTCGCCAGTGCCTTGAAATATGAGGGTATTTTCACCCTGCAAATTCAAAGTGACGGGCCGATTTCTTTGCTGGTTGCGGATATCACGTCCGAAGGCGCGGTGCGGGGTTATGCGCGGTTTGACGAACAGCGCGTCGACGATGCTGAGATCAGCGACGGTGCGCCTGTGCCGCGTTTGTTGGGCAGTGGTCACTTGGCGTTCACCGTCGACCAAGGCCAGGACATGGAACGTTACCAAGGCATTGCCGAATTGGACGGCGCAACGCTTTCGGAATGTGCGCATCACTATTTCCGCAATTCCGAACAGTTGGACACGGCGATTTTTGTTGCGTCGAAAATCGAAGACGGCAATTCGCGCGCCGGGGCGCTGATGGTGCAACGCATGCCCAGCGCGACCGGAACGCCCACGGAAGACGACGAAGACAGCTGGCGGCGCGCTGTGGCCATTTTGTCGTCCTTGACCGAAGACGAATTGCTGGACGAAGGGCTGGATCACGACACGTTGTTGTTTCGCTTGTACCACGAAGACGGCGTGCGCGCGTTCGAACCCCACAAAGTGTTCCAACGCTGCCGCTGTTCGCGCGAAAAGATCGAAGACACCATCAAAACCATGCCGCGCGAAGAAATCACCAACGAAGCGGGCGAAGTGGAAGTCGTGTGCGAATTTTGCAAAACCGATTACATCTTTGACGTCGAGGATCTCGACAAGCTGTTCGCCAAACCGCATTGATTTATAATGAAAATGCACTTGATAAAGTGTTTTTCACCAACCCGCTTTGTTTGTCCAATCATTTGGGAAACCAATTTCAGACAGCGTGATGTCTGGAAACTTGGCGAAGAGCGCTTCCAAGTCATCTTTCCATGTTGATGGGATACCAGTATTGATCAGCATGACATTTATGACTGTTGCTGCAGAGTAAAAGTACTTTGTGTCAGATACACGAATTCTCATTTTCTTATAATTTGTCGGTGTGATCGTTAGTTTTAGTCGAAGGAGTCTGTTGTGGTGTGCGATGTGATTGCGAACGTAAGTCAAGTAATGAAGCCAAGATTCGAACACCTCAGTTTGGTCAATCCCAAATTTCATGGATATGCTTTTGCGGTCTCTCGATTCTTCTAATATTGTGTATATGCGCGACCAGAATCCAAAAGTTACACACTCCGTCATAGCCCAACTTGGCGGTAAATACGGTTTATCGAATTTGTTATAATAACTCTCAACAAATTGCTTTGATTTGGATCGCGCGACTTCGTGTTCTATTTTATTGAGAAAAGTTCCAATTCCCCAGGATTTGGTTGGCTTGAAAATGTCTGTATTCAAAAACCAATGGGGACCATGTCTGACACTTAGTGTGTTGGCGATAGATCCACGTACCGCAATCTCAAGTTTTTCAATTGCTTCAAAAGTAAGGGCTCTCAGCTGACGATCAAACTCATAACGATCTATGATCTTGTCAAAACTGATTGTCTCAGGAAAAGTTTTATCTGTTGGGCATAGCAAATGATACCAATACCCCTTCAGGCGGTATCCACCTACATGTTGCAAGTATGTTTTGGCTCTTTCGTCACTTTCTATATGGAGCCCTTGATTGCGAAGTTTTTCAAGGTGTTGCTCTGGTGTGAAAGCTGGTTTCGTAAAAATGCGGGTCTTGGAATTAGGCATAGAAAAACCCGCCTTTTGCACGCCTGTCGAAACAGGACCCTTTCCGAAGAAAGGACGTGTGGCGGGTGTTGTTACCGAGCACAGTAGCTCTCTTTCGAAGGGGTGTCAACAAATTGGTCAAGTTTTGAGTGAGATTTAGCATATGTTGTGTTTCCAATAAGATGCCTCATCGTAGACGTGACTGTCGCCAACAATCAAGAGGTGTGCTTATTGAAAAGATAGATGACAGAAGCAAATTTAATGAGGATCCATACGTCTTGAAGATGTCACAATCGCGGGGCAATATAACTCCCATGATAACACGCAGGCATTTTTTGATGTTGGGCACCGCCGCACTGGTTGGCGGGTGCGCAACCGACACCCCCATCGCCGGACCGATCCCGGAGTTGGGCTTTCAGCACTTGCCGCCGATGTTTTTGAACGTGGGCAGCATTCAGGTGAAAAACGAATACCTCGCCCCGATGAAGGCCCCCAATGCGGAGCACCGCTTCCCCACGCCACCGGCCCAGGCCATGGCAGGCTGGGCGCGCTCGCGCATTCAAGCCGTGGGTGGGAAAAACAATGGCGCGGTGGCAACGTTCGTCATTGAAGAGGCTTCCGTCAAAGAAGTGGTTTTGAAAAAGACCGAGGGGTTCAAGGGGCTATTTACCTACGAACCGACCGAGCGCTATGACGCCCATTGCATCGGGCGCTTGGAGATCGTCGATGCCAACGGGGCCAAAGGCAACGTGCGCGTCGAAGCCATGCGCAGTGCCGAAGTCAGTGAAAACGCCACCCTGGCGGAGCGTGAAAAAGCCTGGTTCGAAATGATCGAAAAGCTGATGGGTGACTTCAACACACAGATGGACGAGCAGATCGTCCAGCACTTAAGCGCCTGGGCGCCCCTGCGCTGACCCTGAATAAAGCATAGCTTTCTATGAATGCACCGCGTCATAAAGGGCAGGAATCTTGACGTTTTGCATTAACCATAAGCTTTTTTTATGAAAATTGGAAAACGATAAGCCTAGATGGGCTACAGGCTAAGCGGGCAAACCATACCGAAACACGCCAAACCGAGGACTTCGCGGTTCTCTTCCACCTCAAAGCCGCAGGCCTCAAACAGCGGGCGGGCGGCGAGGCTGGCTTGGGCCGTCAGAACAGCCACCCCGTGTGCGTCGGCGCTGCCCATCAGCTCCAACAAAAGTCTTCGCCCGGCCCCGTGGCGGGCCCGGCGGGGGTGGCACATGACAAAGTCCACGTACCCGGCTGGGGTAATGTTGGCAAAGGCATAGATACCTCGCCCATCAAACGCCACCCGACACGTGAGTGACGGGGCCAAGCGTTGGTGGAAGGTGTGCACAGACGGTGTGCGCGCCAGCCAGGACGTGAGTTGCGCTGGGCCATAAAATTGTCGCCCCGTAATGCGCACGGCGGTGCGCAACACGTCTAAGCACGCCCAAGCATCTGCGGCGAGGTATTCACGAGTGTGGATGGTGTGCATCTCGATTAGGGCAGCAGCTGATAAAGCTGCGTTTCATACATGGTGTACAGACCCAACGCCATGGTGGCCAAACCCGTCGTCCCTTGGATGGATCGGTTGGCCCACGTCAGCATGCGCGCGGAATAGGCAATGGGCACCGCGATCAAAACGCTGAGTGCAGCCATACCGAAGATCGAACCTGCGCCGAACAGCACCACATAGATAAAGCCGCTGGAGATGGTGGGTGCGGTTGAGGCTGTCAAAACCAACAAAGCCGCCGAGCCCGCCATGCCGTGCATCATGCCGACCAACAGTGTGCGCAGGGGAAATGGTTTGTGTTCATGGTGGTGGCTGGATGCGGTGTGGTCTTGCACCTCTCCCGCGTGGGAGTGGGCGTGGAAGTGTTTGTCTTGGCCGTGGCTGTGGGCGTGAAAGTGCACGCGTTCGCGCCACAGACGGTAAAGGATGTGACCGCCCAAGCCCACCAACATGACACCGACGACAAATTCCAAAAGGGACGCCAAGCCGTCTTGAATGGCGAAGCCCAAAATGATGGCGGCACCGGCAAACAGCATTAAAGTGAGGGTGTGGCCCAAGCCCCAAACCGCGCCGGTGCGCACAATTTGTTTCACACTGGTTTGACGCGACGCCATGGAAGAGACGGCGGCAACGTGGTCGGCTTCGAGCGCGTGGCTCATACCGACCAATACGGCGAGGGTGAGAAAAGACAACATAGGCTCAGGGCACTCCAAATTTTATGAGTATGAGAATGCCCGAAATCGTATGATGCTGCAATGCAAAATAACTTACCAGGGCTGGAGCAGGCGATTAGCCACGCCAAAACGTCTTGGAAAACAAGACGATAATGGTAAACAGCTCCAATCGGCCCAACAGCATGCCCGCGCTCATGAGCCATTTGGCGGCGTCAGGTAGGCTTTGGAACGTGCCGCTGGGCCCCACAATTGGGCCCAAAGCGGGGCCGACGTTGGAAATGGCGGTGGCGGCGGACGAAATCGCGGTCAAGAAATCCAACCCCAACATGCCAAGCCCCAAGGCCAACAGCGCAAACGACAGGCCGAAGACGAAGAAGAACGACAGGACCGAGATGATGACCTCGTCCGGGATGGGGCGGCGGTTGTAATACGGAATGAACACGCCGTGGGGCTGGAGCAGGTGTCTCACCTGCACCCGTGCGGCGTTGTAAAGAATTTGAAAGCGGAACACTTTGATGCCGCACGTGGTGGACCCCGCACAGCCGCCGATAAACATGATGAAGAAAAAGATCGGCAAGGCAAAGCTGCCCCAAAGCCCATAATCGTCGGTGGCGTAACCCGTACCGGTCATGATGGAAACCACGTTGAACGCGGAATAGCGCAGCGCCTGGGCGGGCTCCATCCCCGTGTCAAACCACAGCAAGGCCGCGACCACCAGCACCAGTCCGCCCGCAATGGCGATGAAGCCGCGCACCTGTTCGTCTTGCCAAATGGCTAAGGGTTTGCCGCGCAAGACCTGCAAAAACAGCAAAAACGGCAACGAGCCCACGATCATGCCGGAGGTGATGATCAGATCGATCGTCCAACTGTCGAAGTGGCCGACCGAACCGTCGGAGGTTGAAAAGCCACCCGTGGCGATGGTGGTCATGGCGTGCACGGTGCTTTCGAACGGCGTCATGCCTGCCCACCACATCATCAGACCCCAAATGGCGGTGAGCACCGCGTAGATCAAAACCAACGCCATGGAGATTTGCGCCGCGCGCGGCAAAACCTTTTCGCCCGCGTCGAAGGCTTCGACTTTGAACATCTGCATACCACCGACGCCCATCATGGGCATCACGGCGATGGCCATCACGACGATACCCAAGCCGCCCAGCCATTGTAAAATGCCGCGCCACAGCAAAATGCCCGGCGGGGCATGGTCCAACCCGGTGATGACGGTGGAGCCGGTGGTGGTGATGCCCGACATGGCTTCGAAAAACGCGTCGGTGTAGCTCAGTTGCAATTCTGAAAACGAAAACGGCAACGCGGCAAAGATGGTCAGCACCAGCCAGCTCACCGTGGTCATGACGAACGCTTGGCGAACATTGAGGCTCACGGAGCCGGCCGAACTGGTGAGCGTTAACGACACACCGACAAACAGCGTCAGGCCCGCAGAAACGGCAAAAACCTGCCAATCTGGGTTGCCGTGAAGGGCGTCCACCAGGGCAGGAATGCACATGCCCACGGCCAAAGTCGCCAAAAGCACACCCAAAATCATCAAAATGGGTCGGAAATCCATCATGTGAAGGTCAAAGCCCTTCCCGCCAAAACACGAAATGTGCGCGCATGCTAAAGGGCTGAAGCGCACGGTGCAAGCTTTGCAATTGGTGAGAAATGTGCTTGGCCGGACAGGGGACCAAACTGTTGATCACGGTGTCCAATCGGCAAAGGCGGTTGGCAGCACCCTGGTTAATAGGCAAATGATTGTCCGACGATGTCCGCACTTAGGGTGTTATCGGAGATGTCATTGCAAATGGGCTGATGTCCGCCTTATAGCCAATTGTTGACCAACCAGCCTTCCCCTATCACACCTCGCCTGTTTCACATGTCCATGTTACTATGAATAGGGATGCTGTCTCATCATCTGCAATTATGTGGTTGATTTTGACGCTTAGTCAGGAGGGCATTTGGCCCAAAAGAAAAAAGCTCCTACGCAAAGGAGTGCTGCGAAGAAGACAGCAAGCCGTAAGGCTCAAACTTCTGCCAACAAGTCGCCATCGCCTAAACGTTCCATGGACCAGCCACCCTTGGTGGTTGGTATTGGCGCGTCCGCTGGTGGATTAGAAGCTTTAAAGGCCTTTTTCAAAGCCGTACGCAGCGATTTACCCATATCGTATGTGATCATTCAACATCTCGACCCTGAACATGACAGCCTTATGGCGGATCTTTTGGGGGCGTGCACTGACATGCCTGTTGTGCAGATAAAGCGTCGTGTCTCCCTACAGGCTGGCCACGTTTATGTTACCCCTCCAAACAAGTTTGTATCCATTAAGGACGGCGCCATTGGGTTAACCAAAGTGCTTGAGAAACGGGGCATGCAAATGCCTATCAATCATTTCCTCAAGGCTTTGGCTCACGACCAGCATGAAAAAGCCATCGGCATAATTATGTCGGGTATGGGGGCAGATGGGTCTTCTGGCTTGCGAGAGATCAAAGAACAGGGCGGCCTGCTGATTGTTCAAGACCCTGCAAACGCAAAATATGATTCCATGCCGTCCAACGCCATCCAGACAGGCATGGCAGATTACATCGTCCCCATATCCAAAATGCCCAAGCTTTTGGAAAAATATGCCACGCACCCATATGTCGCTGAACATGCAGACAGCACAGAAAAAGAACTATCCAATTCCGATCACCTTACAGATATTTTGTCGTTGATGCGCACACGCCTGAAGCGCGATTTCCGGTATTACAAAAAAAGCACCTTGGTTCGCCGCATAATACGGCGCATGGGAATTGTTCATGTCGACGATATGGGAAAGTACCTCACACTCTTGCGGAAAAAACCAATTGAGCTTGAGAACCTGTTCAATGACCTTTTGATCGGTGTCACACAGTTTTTCCGCGACCCTGAGAGTTTTGAGGCGCTGAATAAGCATGTCGTAGAGAAACTGCTTAAAAAGCGTGAACCGGATCATCCAATCCGCGTGTGGGTGCCGGGGTGCAGCAGCGGTGAAGAAGCCTATTCCATCGCCATTTTACTGAATGAAGCCATATCCAAGCAGCGCAAGGATGTCGACATACAGGTTTTTGCAACGGACATTGATGCGAGGGCCCTGGAAAAAGCACGCGCAGGGGTGTTTGCGGACAGTATCGAAAGCGATGTGTCGCCCCAAAGGTTGAAACGTTTCTTCATTCAGGAAGGCAACACGTATAGAGCAAACAAAAAGCTGCGCGAACAAATTGCCTTTGCGGAACAAAACCTTATTTCCGACCCTCCCTTTTCCCGGTTGGATTTAATCTGCTGTCGGAATTTGCTGATTTATGTAGAACAGGAATTACAGCGCAAGATTATTTCCTTGTTTCACTATACTTTGGAAGAAGACGGCTACCTGTTTTTGGGCTCATCTGAAACCGTTGGCAGACTTGGAAATTTATTTTCAGTTTTGGATAAGAAATCCAGGATTTACAAACGCCAAAAACAAACAAAGGCACCGCAGGTTGATTTCCCCATCGTGCCAACCGTTGAGCGTTCCCCTACCAACAAGCCCATAGCCACACGCCAGCCACTGCGTCGCGTGGTGTTTTCTGATTTAACGCATCGCTTGTTGTCGGAAACTTACGCACCGGCTTCGGTTTTGATCAACCGCAACGGTGAACCACTGTACTTTTTTGGGCCAATGGACCGATATCTAAAGCTGCCACTGGGGGAGCCGCATCAAGATATTTTGGCCATGGCGCGACAAGGTTTGGTCACGAAATTGCGCAGCTTGATCAACAAAGCTGTGCGCAACGATGAAACTGTGCGTGCTGACAACATCGAAATCAAACGCAGCAAAAAGAAATTGACCGTCTCCGTCACCGTTCGTCCTGTTCACGAACCCCATGAAGCCGAGGGCCTCTACCTGGTTGCCTTCTCAGAACCTGGAACCAGCTTGATGTCTGAGGAAGAGCTTAAAATACCCGATACCCAAACGCAGGCGCTTGACCAATCCGAGGTCTATGAGCTGGAACGCGAACTCCAAGCAACGCGCGAGGACCTTCGCAGCACGATTGAGGAGATGGAAACCTCAAACGAAGAACTCAAAGCGTCAAATGAAGAAGCCATGTCCATGAACGAGGAGCTTCAATCCTCAAACGAAGAATTGGAAACTTCCAAAGAGGAGATGCAGTCTCTCAACGAAGAATTAAATACCGTCAATACGGAGCTTCAAGACAAAGTGGATCAGTTGGAAGCCAGCCGCAACGACATCTCCAACCTGTTATCGAGCACAGACATTGGAACGCTTTTTCTCGACAAAACCATGCACATCAAGCGGTTCACACCTGCCGTTAGTTCGTTGATAAAAATCCAGCCCGGGGATGAAGGGCGAAAGCTCAGTGATTTTTCAAAGACATTTAAAGACGCTCGCCTTGTGGCAGATTGTAAGGAAGTGTTCAACACACTGTCGCCCATTGAACGCGAGATCATGACGAAGGATGGAAACTGGTTTATTCGGCGCATTCTTCCTTATCGTACGGCGGAAAATCATATTGAAGGCGTTGTCATTACCTTTACGGATATCACTGTCGTTAAAAAGGCTGAATCGGATGCTCTTCGCATGGCGGCAATCATTCGAGATTCAAATGATGCCGTGACATTACAGGGCATGAACGGTCAGATCCTCGCCTGGAACCAGGGTGCGGAAAATATGTATGGGTATTCAGAGAAAGAAGCCCTGACGATGAACGTTCGCGATATCGTCCCCAAAGAGGAACGGACAACCGCGCTGGATATTATTTATCAAGCCGTAGAGCATGGGCAACGACAGTCCGTCAACACCAAGCGCGTTCATAAAGATGGACATGTTCTTGATGTTTGGCTTTCTGTGTCGGTTCTCAAAGATCCGGATGGGGGAGGCGAGGTTGTGGCCTCAACTGAGCGTGATGTTACGCAGATATTGCAAACAGAAAGAGAACTGCGCCAATCACACGAGTTGCTGGAGCAGCGAGTCAAAGAACGAACAGAAGACTTAATAGCGGCCAATCAGGATCTCGCTCTATCGAAAATAGATGCGGAGACGGCCAATGCCGCCAAATCGAATTTTCTGGCCAGCATGAGCCACGAATTGAGAACGCCTTTAAATGCGATCATTGGCTTTGGTCAGTTGCTCCAAATGGACAGAAATAATCCTTTGTCTGCTGAGCATCAAAAACAAGCGGGATATATACTCGAAGGGGCTGACCACCTTTTAGAACTTGTAAATGACATTCTTGACTTGGCAAAAGTGGAAGCCAATCAAGCACAACTGGATCTTGAGGTCGTTGATGCACGCCATACCATTGATCACGTCGTTTCTATGGCCGTTCCCTTAGCTGAGGAAAAACAGATCACGATCACCAGCAAGATAGAAGACACACTCGGCTCGGAAATACTGACGGATGGCGTGAGATTTCGCCAGATCCTCTATAATCTGTTGTCCAATGCGATCAAATATAACAAGGAACGCGGCACAGTTACGATAGAAGGGCACCAGACCCAAAACAGGTTCCTACGTATTTCGGTAAAGGATACGGGCCAAGGCATTGCAAAGAAAGATTATCCGCGTGTTTTTCAGGCCTTTCATCGCCTTGGTGATGACGTCACCCGGGCCAGAGAAGGTACAGGCATTGGCCTAACCGTCACGAAACTTCTTGTTGAACGTTTGGCTGGAAAAATTGGCTTTGAGAGCAAGAGGGGACAGGGAAGTACGTTTTGGATTGAACTGCCGTTGGCTACGAATACGGATATTGTCATTTGGACCGATATTATGAGTGTCGGCGTCGATGCCATAGATGCCGATCATCAAAATCTTGTTTCACTGCTGAACGATATTGGTCGCGACGGTGATGATATTGCGACCATGGACGCGGCCATAAAGGGTTTAATCGTATATACCAATGACCACTTTAAGCGCGAAGAGCGCATCATGGAGGCTTGTGAGTTTCCTGAACTCGATAAGCACCGGAAACTTCACTACGAAATTTCAGCAAGTGTAAACGACCTTCAGGAGAAGTGGCTTAAAAAACGCGATATTGCTCAGCTTCATGAACTTCATGATTTTCTGAAACATCTTTGGATCAATCACGTTCTGAATGAAGATACAAAGGTTGCTCATTTCACCAAGGGCAAAGAGGATAAGATAAAGACTGCTTTGCACGATTGGGCGTAAGTTCAAAATATTAGATGGCATCCTCATCTAAATCCGTTTCTGTCGAACAGTCTGAGAGGCTCAAGTGAGCGTGGTAGCCGCGTTAAACCAGCTCATACGCGCCCGAAGACGGATTGTTCACCATCGACAGGAACTCACGCCGCGTGCGGTCGTCTTCACGAAACGCGCCGACCATTTTTGACGTCACCATGGACACGCCCGGTTTGTGCACGCCGCGACACGTCATGCATTGGTGGGCGGCTTCGATCACCACGGCGACGCCGTCGGGTTGAAGCACATCGTTGATGGCATTGGCGACTTGCGCGGTCATCTTTTCTTGGATTTGCAGGCGCTGGGCGTACAGCTCCACCACGCGCGCCAGTTTGGAAATGCCGACCACCCGGTTTTTGGGCAGATACGCCACATGGGCTTTGCCGATGATCGGTGCCATGTGGTGTTCGCAATGGCTTTCGAACCGAATGTCTTTCAACAACACCATTTCGTCATAGCCCTCGACCTCTTCAAAAGTGCGTTCGAGGATTTCTTCCGGATCGGCGTTGTAGCCTTGGAAGTATTCTTCATAAGCTTTGACGACCCGTTTAGGCGTGTCGAGCAAGCCTTCACGGTCGGGGTCGTCGCCGGCCCATTGAAGCAGCGTGCGCACAGCCTTTTCGGCTTCATCACGGGACGGGCGGGAATTGTCGTCGTTGACGACGCTCAGCGGTTTGCGGTTGGTAGCCACGGTGTATTTCCTTTGTCTGGGCCTGCCGGGGGAAGCAGGCGTCTTAACCCATATGGGAGCCAGGGGGGCGCATTCAAGGCTGCCCCCAGACGTGGTGGTCTAATGAAGTTGACGGTTGTGGTACGGGCTGTCCAGTGAAAACACCGGAATGTCGGCATGAAACATCTCGCCCGCAGCCGTCGCCATCACATAATAGCCCTTCATGATGCCCGAAGACGTACCCAACGGTGTACCGCTGGAATATTCAAAACTTTCGCCGGGCTCCAAATGCGGCTGCTCGCCGATCACGCCCGCGCCGGACACTTCCTGTACATGGCCTAACTCATCGGTGATGTGCCAATAGCGGCTTTTCAGTTGCACGGTCTCGCCGCCTTGATTTTCGATGCGCACATGGTACGCCCAGAAATAGCGGTGGTCTTCCGGCTCGCTCTGTTCGTCAATGAATTCCGGTTCCACAGAAACCGTGATGGAGCGCGTGGTGAGCACATATGTGCCGGGGATATCCATGTTTAGGTGCTCCATAATGAGCCCTCTCATTTTATTGGGTGCCAAGGTGTTGGCGCCATTTTTTAGAATGCTTTTATATTATCTGGTCTTTTTTGGGCAATTGTCCAGTGTCGTGTCACCTACGCCGAACACGACGCGCCGCCCAGGACGCAAAATTTGGCGCAATGGGGGTGGTTCAGCGCCACGTCCGTGTGGGCTTCGACCAAGGTTTTGCCCAGATCAAAACGGGTGTCGTAAGGCAACAGCGTGCAGGGCGCGATGCTGGGTGAGGCCTCGCCTTTTCGGTGCACCACCATGCGCGACGTGGCGCACATCATGGCGTCGGGCCGCACGTTTAAAATCCCCCAACACTGGGTGGTGATTTCGGGCACATCGACGTGTGCGTCCATTTCCGGGAACAGCACCAAATGTGTAGGATCGGCGGCGTTCAGTTTTAAGCCCCAGGCGTCGAACAGCTGTTGGTAGCCTTGGCGCGATTGCTCTTCGGTTTCATCCCATAACGTGCGCCCGGCAATGTCGATTTGAAAACCATTTTCGATCAGCCATTTAATGCCCTCCACCATGGGGGGCCAGGTGCCGTCTCCACGGATGTTTTCGTGGGCGCCTTGGGTGTAGTGATCCACCGAAACCCGCAAGGTGAGGTTTTCAGATTTCACCGCAAGCAGGTCATTGCGCTTTTGCCACAGAGGTTTCATGGCGTTGGTGAGAACCAAAGCCTTAAAGCCACGGTCCAACACATCGTGCAGCATCGCCACCAGGTCTTTGTTCATGAACGGCTCCCCCCCGGTAAAGCCGATCTCGTCAATGCTCCAGCCGTTGGTGGCGATTTCTTCTAAATAATGCTGCACATGACCCTGCGCCAAATAGACCAAATCATCGTTGGTGGGGCTGGAGTCCATATAGCAGTTGTCACACGTGATGTTGCACAGCGAGCCGGTATTGAACCAAAGGGTCTTGAGCCCGCTTAACCCCACCGTCGCGCGGATTTCGCCTTTGGCGGTGACCAGCGGGTCTTGAAACTTGGCAGGGTCTATGGGCGCGCGCTCGTGTTGGCCTTCGGGCATGGATGTCTCTTTTCAGTTCATGTCATTAGAAAATAGGGTATCCGCTGATTTTTTCCAGACTTGTTTCGGGGCACGCAAAACCGCCAATGGGCACACGATTTGCAGCCTTTGCGCGAAAGTCCAGGGTAGGTGTCTCTCTAACATTTTGTTTTTATTGAAAAAACTTCCCTGTTGGCAGAAAAGCCGTTAACCAAGAACCCACATTGAATTTCGCGCGGGGGCGCAGATATGGACTTTTTGACCCTGAAACAAGGGTTTTTGGATCATTGCCGGGGCAAGGGGTTGTCGGCGCACTCCATCAAGGCGTATCGCCAAGACCTTGACGATTTTGCCATGTGGCTGAAGCGCACGCGCTGCGAAGATCCTTTTGCTAAGGACGCCATTTCTGACTGGGTTTTGGCTTTGCAGGATCGTGTCATGGCGCCGGCGTCCATTAAGCGGCGCATTGCGTGCCTCAAGGTCATGTGCCGGTGGTTGGAAGATGAAGAGGTCATCGAAAGCTCACCCTTTCACCGCATGCGCCTGACCGTTCGTTTGCCGCGCCAATTGCCCAAGAACATCAAGCGCGGAGAATTAAAAGCATTGTTCGCCGCCGCGCGCAGGGCTTCAAACGCAGGGCCGAAACGCATGACGTGGTTAACCTTGCGTTTGGGCATGGAGCTGATGTTCACCACAGGTGTGCGCGTTGGCGAGCTGTGTGCTATCCGCTTACACGACATTGATTTTAGCGAAGGCAGCATCTCCATCCGCGGCAAAGGCAATCGCGAACGGCGTGTGTACTTCGTCGATGACGACATGCGCCGCTTTGTCGAAAGATATTTGAAAACGCGCGAAAAATTAGGGACACAAAGCGAGTATTTACTGATTAACGGGTGGGGCTCCCCCGTGACGCCGGATTTCATCCGCCGCCAGCTGAAAAAGCTTGCCGCACGGGCCGGGATAGAGCGCCCCATCACGCCCCACATGCTGCGCCACTCTGCCGCGACGGAACTGTTGGAGAACGGTGTTGATATCCGCTATGTGCAAAAGCTGTTGGGGCACAGTTCGATTTCAACGACGGAGATTTACACCCACGTGTCAGATGCCAGCCTCCGCACAGCCATCAAATCCGCCAACACACGAAAGGGGATTTTGGGCGGATAACTAGAAATTATGAATATCTATCCTCGGGATTTGCTATCAAATTCAAAGACAGGCTTAATAAAACAAGCATTTGTAATGATGCCATTTAGCTCTGAACTTGATAAAACATTTGTTACTATTTCAGATGCTTGTAAAGAGTTGGGCATAACATGCTTGAGAGCAGATTCTCTTTATAATCCCAAGCCTATTCTGACGAGTATTGTTGAGAGCATTGGAACATCACAAGTTCTTATTGTGGATATGACGGATAAGAACCCCAATGTCTTTTATGAACTTGGGATTGCACATACAAACCGTCGGCTTGAATCCGTGATCCTTATAAGCCAAACCCTAGAGGATGTGCCCTTTGATTTGAGGCATTTGCCGATCCTGGTTTATTCCATGGATTCACAGCTCAAGCTCAAAGTTGAATTGAAAAGCCGCATTACCGTGTCGATCGCAACAACGAATAGCTTAAATGTAATCCGGCAGTTGATGTTTGGCGGAAACTTTAACAACCATCAAGTCAATAGCTTCATAGATACTCTCTCTTCTTCTTTACCGAGCCTTGTACAGCAAGTGGCTCGATTTCTTGAAGATATGCCAAATGATACGGATAATTTTGAGAACGCCTATTGGACAATTGTGAAATCGATTGATGAGTTTTCTGACCTCACACAACAACAACTGCAATTCTTGGCAATTTCACTCTTATCTTGTGAATATGCAATTCGGGAACAAAATGGGTTTATTCAAGAGCAGCTCAGACCCGTCCTTACAAGTCGTTATGGGGATGAGAAACTTAGGCACCCGATGATTATTTCTAGTCTGTGTTTTGCTGCTATCCGAAATGGGTTTCTTAAGTCAGAGAGTATTAATTGGCTTATCTCTTATCTCCAAAATGAGAAAATGGGGAGAATTGACCCCCTTCGCGGACAAATTGAGGCTTGGCTAATTGAAGATAGAGACGACGATATTGAGAAAGCCCTTGTTCAAGAACTCAAGTCTGATCTACCCCATATGAGAGAGGCCGTCGCAGATATATTAGGAATGAGGCGTTCACCGAATTCGATAGCCAGAGTTGCAGATGCTTTAGATATAGAAGGCGATCCCTATGCTGCGAGAAGCATGATTTCTGCGATTAGCCGCGGCAATAATTCGAATCATGTAAAGCGAATTGAGAATTGGATAATTCAAAATAGTCACTTATGGACCTCTGGCCCTAAATCACCTTCACTGCCAAATACAGCTATTCAAGCTTTAAGGCATATGGGGTGTAATGCAGAGGCAATATCAATTTTTGAGCAGCGCGTATCGAAATTACGTTGAAGCTTTATAGCCATCACCTTCAAAAACTCCCAAAAGATGATTAAGGCGGAAGGTGCGCCCCCTTTGCCTGCATTTTTCTTTATATAAATCGATGTTTCTATGTACCTGAGATTTATCTGTCGAGTGACTTAAGTGAAAACAATAGACACCATGCTCAGCCATAAGGTGAAAACGCTGTCCTTTGCTGAACAAAGCCTGCATCAAGTCAGCATCTTCATAACCCCACCCATTAAAATTCTCATCAAATCCGCCCACGCTTGAAAAAGCCTGCTTGGAAACAACCCCCAAATTGCCAATAAATGAAAAATTGCTCAACTTTTGCCTGTTCGTTTTTCTGTCTAAGTTGATGGGCTCAATAGATAGTTTTTTCATTACCATCATTGTGTGGCTGACCGGGTCGAGTTCAGCAATTTCAGAACCCCAGTTCGGCTGCAACCAGTAGCGCTTTGCACCGCACGAAAAATCAAAAGAGGAAGAATGTTCAAAAATACTATGCATAAAAGTCGTTTTACCAATAACCGTATCGTCATCAATAAACAGTATGAAATCTGAACGGGAGTTTTTCGCTGCCATATTTCTGGCGTAGCTAACATTTCCAAGCTTTTCGCTAGCCTCAACAAATATGATATCTGGATATAATGACTCAAGGCTCTCCCTAAACGGTGTCGTTTTTTTGCTGTTTAGAGAAACAATGATTTCGCTCGGAGGTAATGATTGAGCTAAAAGGCCTCGAATTGTCATTCTAATACTTAAAAGTTTGTCGAGTTCACAACTCGTCGCGAGACATGCAGAATACATAATTTCTAGTTATCTTATAGATTAGCAATCACAGGTGGAATTATGGAATAATGTACTAGTTTTAGAAGGGGATGCAACCCTTCATTTTTATGTGGTGCTGCTCACCCCCCCCTTGACGAACCATCCCCTATATGAAAAACGAACGCATCGCTGTATCCTTGGCACAAACCTCCCCACCTTTATAAGAGCCCCCCATGCGCGCAGATTATTCCACCATCGTTGACGCTTCTGCCAGTGAAGAAGAAAAGCTGGATAAGCACTGGACTGACAATTGGGAGTCCATAGGTAATCAACGCCGCGCGCAGTGGAAGATTAAGATGGGGCCCGAATTCGCTGTCGTTGACAGGTTTGCGCCGAAACCTCAGCCNTTATAGATTAGCAATCACAGGTGGAATTATGGAATAATGTACTAGTTTTAGAAGGGGATGCAACCCTTCATTTTTATGTGGTGCTGCTCACCCCCCCCTTGACGAACCATCCCCTATATGAAAAACGAACGCATCGCTGTATCCTTGGCACAAACCTCCCCACCTTTATAAGAGCCCCCCATGCGCGCAGATTATTCCACCATCGTTGACGCTTCTGCCAGTGAAGAAGAAAAGCTGGATAAGCACTGGACTGACAATTGGGAGTCCATAGGTAATCAACGCCGCGCGCAGTGGAAGATTAAGATGGGGCCCGAATTCGCTGTCGTTGACAGGTTTGCGCCGAAACCTCAGCCGGGGGGCTCGCTCATGCGTGTGTTGGACGGCGGGTGTGGGCTGGGGGAGTGGTGCTTGCTGCTCAAAGACATGGGCTTTGAGCCCCATGGTCTGGACATCAGCACCCCCACCGTTGAGGCCTTGACGCAAGAGTTCCCGGACATGCACTTTGTGCGTGACGATATTCGCAACACCTCGTTTGCGGACAATCACTTCGATCTCTACATTTCCTGGGGCACGTTTGAGCACTTCGAAAACGGTCTACAAGACTGTTTCGCCGAAGCGCTGCGGGTCATCAAGCCGGGCGGCAAGCTGATCATCACTGTGCCGTTCTACAACACCCGGCTGAAAAAGATCGATGGCGGCGTGTTGCCGCAAAAAGGCGAGAACACGGAATTCTATCAATGGCGCTTGGAACAAGACGAGCTGCGCCAAGAGTTTGAAAAAGGCGGGTTCACTTGTGACCGGATTGAACCGATTTACACCCGCGAGGGCCTGAACCGTCATTTGCACCACCGCTATGGCCTGCCTTATGGCCGTTTGACGTCTTTGTTGGCCATGGGCCTGTCCGCGGTCATGCCGGCCAAAACCTTTGCACATATGTTGATCGGTGTCGGCACCAAGCCCCAAACTTAAGACGGCGGCGGGGCGATTTAGAGGTTGCCAAAAAACGCTCCCCCATAATAGGGTCTGGAGCATGCGGATGTAGCTCAATGGTAGAGCAGAAGCTTCCCAAGCTTACGACGAGGGTTCGATTCCCTTCATCCGCTCCATCCTTTTCATTTCCGCTTGCGTGCGCCACACTGTGGTCATGACCGATCAGAACGAAACTTCCCCTACCGCCCTGTCCGGTGTTCGCGTCCTCGACCTCACCCGCATTCTCGCGGGGCCGTTTTGCACGCAGATGTTGGGGGATTTGGGCGCCGACATTGTCAAAATCGAACGCCCCGGTGCGGGCGACGACACGCGGCACTGGGGGCCGAATTATATCAAAGACCCCGACGGGAACGACACGGGCGAAAGTGCCTACTTTGTGTCCGCCAACCGCAACAAGCGTTCCGTCGCCATCGATCTCGCCCAGCCCGAAGGGGCAGCTGTGATTAGACAGCTTGCTGTGCAGTGTGATGTGGTGGTGGAAAACTTCAAGGTGGGGGGCTTGGCCAAGTATGGCCTGAGCTATGACGACTTGAAGGCTGAAAACCCAGGCCTGATTTATTGTTCCATCACGGGCTTTGGACAAACTGGGCCTTACGCCGACCGGGCGGGGTATGATTTTTTGATCCAAGGTATGGGTGGCTTGATGAGTTTGGGCGGTGAGCCCGACGGTGCGCCGCAAAAAACCGGGGTCGCCATTTCCGATGTCATGTGCGGCATGTACGCTGCCACAGCCATCTTAGCGGCTTTGCGCCACCGCGATCAAACCGGGCAGGGGCAGTTTGTGGACCTCAGCCTGTTCGACACCCAAGTGGGGTGGCTCGTCAATCAGGGCATGAATTATTTGACCACCGGGGCGGTGCCGCAACGGCTTGGCAACGCGCACCCCAACATTGTGCCGTATCAAGCGTTTGCAGCGGTGGATGGCTATTTGATCTTAGCGGTTGGCAATGATGCGCAGTTTGAAAAGTTCTGCACCTTCGCCGGACTGAATCATTTGAGCGCAGACGAAGGCTTTGCCACCAACAATGCCCGGCTCAAAAACCGCGCGCGCCTGATTCCGGAGATTGAAGCTGTGCTGGCGCAAAAGCCTGTGGCGTATTGGTTGGACGGTCTTGCGCCGTTGGGAGTGCCGTGCGGCCCGGTGAACGATTTGGGCCAAGTGTTTGACGATGCTCAACTGAACCATCGTGAAATGGTGGTCGACTTGCCCCACGCAGCCGACCCGCGGGTGAACGTGCGCCAAATCGCAAACCCGTTGAAGTTGTCGGAGACACCGGTGAGCTATAGCCGCTCCGCCCCGGCTTTGGGCCAGCACACCGAAGAGGTCTTGCGCGAAATGTTGGCGTTATCCGACGACGAGATTGCCCGGTTGAAAAAAGCCGGGGTGATTTAACCCCGGAACGGCTGATCGCCCTCCAGCACAGGACCCGGCATACCGTCGTCCATGTTCATGTAAGAGCCTGAGATGACCTGCATCCCGGCGATGCGCGCAAGCTTGGCAAGCTCCAGGGTCGGCACGCCCAATAGCCAGGTGGGCAAACGACGGTGGGAGGCGCGCAGGGCAAACAATTGGAAAATCTTTCCTGCCAGTTTCAAATCCAACGGCTTGTCTTCCAAGTCCAAGGTCACGCCGCCGTAGTTCAAGTTGGCGAACGGGGTGAAGTCGGCGTGTTCTTTTTCGGGCCGCGCAATCCAGGTGTCGAAAAACGCCATGAGGGGAATGGTGATGTCGTCCATGGTTTCCATGGACAGGCTTTTGGGGAATTCGACGATTTCGGGCACGATCTGTTTGCGTTCATCGTCGGAAAGGACACGAAGTTCCTCGGTCACTTCGCCTGCGGCTTCTTTGGTGGCGAGTGCGACGGAGTTGATGCGCACCACCAAACGGATAGGCTCTCCCAACTTGGCGGAACGTTGCAGGGCTTGCAAAGCTTGGGTGAGGTACTTCACTTGGTGCATCATGGTGGCCTCGACCGTGGGATGGCGATCTAAGGGGTTGAGGCCTTTGATGACCGCGCCGTCTTCGGATCGCATAATCGGCAGGGCGTAAAACATATCCACAGCAGGGCGGTCAACGGCCCAAACGGGACGATAGATAATGTCTTGTGTAGCACCTTCAGGAATTTTCACGCAAAAGCCTTTTGAACACAAAAGTTATGGTCCAGAGCATTGGACGCGGGATTTGGAAAAGTATAAGCTCCCGACGCAAATTGTCATGCATTGTGTGACCATTTAATACTTTTTCACTGCCAGCCGGATTCAGACATGAACGATAACGATAACGATAACGATAACGACACAGCGGCCTCGCCGGAACAGGCCATGCCCACGGGTGCTCAAGCCGAAGCCCAGGTGTTCAGCGCCATTGTGCGCTACATCGCGGAACGCCTAACAGAGATCGAACCGGATGTGGATCCGGGCGATTTGGCACCGACGGGTCAGTTGTTTATCGAGTTGGCGGACGCGTTTGAAGCCACCAGCGGCTTTGAATTCGATCAAGACCAGGCTTTGCCCTTATCCCATGCCTTTGCCATGTTGGAAGGCGGCATGCGGGTTTTGGCGGAACAAGCGACCGAATCCGGTCACACCAATGCGGCGGCAAAAATGGAATGGGCGGCGATCAAAGCGCGCGCCATGACAGGCATTTTGGAAACGAACCATATGTCGGGATCGGGTGGGATCATCGCTTTTGGTTTGGAGGATGAGGCTGAGGCCGCCACCGAGTCTACAGACAAGCCCAGTTAAGTGTCGCTTTCTGTGATTAAGCGTCCAAATTTACGCGCCAGTTGACGCAGTTCGCGTCTTTCGAACTTCAGGCTCTGCATATATTCGTCCTCGCCGCCAAGGTGTTGCAGCTTGTCCAGCTGCGCCATGACCTTTTCCAGCACATCTTTGGCGGTTTCGATTTGTGCGGGCAAGGCGTCGTCTATGATCAGGTCTTGATCCATCATCATCTGGGAATAGGCGTCAAAGTCGTCTTCGGCCAGTCGGTTGAGCTGCTGGTCGAGCTCTTTCCAAATCTCTGCCCAAGCGTCGCAAAGGGCCTTTTGGTCGGGGCTCGGGTTTGAGACCTCTTCCAAATAGACCATGACGCGGACGAATTGCCAGACGGTGAAGCTGATGTGCACGGGTGCGGTTCCCAAGTTTGTGGGTGTTGGGGCCTACTTTAGGTTTGACGCGCCTGCTCTGTAAAGGCGTTGTTTGCTTGTCATAGATTGCCAGCCTACCTAAGATAATCCAGCGCTCGAACCTGCGGGGTTTGAGCATACCAATATGTTTGGGATTTTTATGCGCCCAGGATTTAAACGACGCGCAGTGCTGATCGGCATCGTCACATTGACGTTGGCCGGGGTCTTGGCTTTGTTCGGATTGCAAATGATCCAGCGCGTCGATGCGGTTCAAGACCGCTGGGCCGCCTACAACAAACAAGCTGCTGAGGCCCAGCGTATTTTGGACCTCGTTTCCCGCAATATGGGCTACGGCGGTTTCATCCATCATTTTAAAAACTTCGTTTTGCGCCAGGATATGGACTATTTGCCCTTGGTGATCGAAAAGCGCGATGCGATTTATGAAGACATCAACCAGTTAAAGGTCTTCGTCATTCGCGACGAAGAAAAGGATGCGTTGCGTGATTTGCGCAGTGTCTTTGATGAATATGCTGTCAACATAGCGGTCGCCACCAATGCCATGAAATCCGGGCTTAAGCCGGTGGAAGTCGACAAATTGGTCAAAGTTGACGACACCCCGGCGTTGGCTGCAATTGCGGTGCTGTATCATTCGTTCCTGACACGGCGGCGGATTGCGGAAAGTGAAATCAATCGGGCCACGTCAGCCGCATCGTCCATGGGCTGGATCATCTTGGCGGCCATGCCTGTTGTGATCGGTTTGGGTTTTATGCTGATCATGTTTTTGCGCCGCGTCACGGTGGCCAACGCGAACTTGTCCGAAGTGCGCGATGAGTTGTCCATGCTGTTGCGCCAAGCGCCGGACGCTATTTTGCATGTTGCTGGTGACGGTTCGATCTTGCGCGCCAATGACCGGGCGTTGACGTTGTTTGGGTATTCCAATGAAGAATTCCAGGGCAAGCGTGTCGAAGATTTGATCCCCAATCGCTTCAGCACGCAACACACGGGTCAGCGAAAAGTCGGGTTTGATCAGGTCGCTCAACGCCCAGGCGGAAAGGGCGCGGTGATGACCGCCAAGACGCGCAGCGGCGAAGACATCCCTGTCGACATCAGCCTCAACTTCACCATGTCCAGCGGCAAACGCATCGCCACTGTGATTGTGCGCGATATCACCGAACGCAAACGCGCCGAAGACGCTTTGCGCCAGGCGCGCGATGAATTGGAACAACGCGTGCGCGAACGCACCCGCGAACTGGTGCGGCGCACGGGTGAATTGGAAGGCGAAATCGCAGAGCGTAAGCGGGCGGAAACTCAGCTGGTGCAATCGGCAAAAATGGCCACCATCGGTCAAATGGCGTCCGGCATTACGCACGAGCTGAACCAGCCGATGAACATTATGCGCATGGGGGTTGAGGCCGCGCAGTTGCAGGTCGAGCGGGGTCAAGCCGATATCTCGTCTCTGAGCGAGACTTTGGAAAAGGTCGAAGGACAAATCTTGCGCATGTCCGAAATCATCAACCACATGCGCGTCTACGCCCGACAAGACCGGGATACGAATGTGGTGTTCAATGCCTTTGATGCCGTGCAAGAAGGCTGCAAATTGTTCGAGGGTCAGCTCATGGGTCTGGATATCAAGCTGATCACGGAAATTCCGTCTTGCAAAGGTGCCATCGAATGCTGTGCCGTCTTGGGTCATGCGACGCGGATGGAGCAGGTGGTGTTGAATCTCCTGAGCAATGCCCGTGACGCCATACTCGAAAAACGCGAAAAAACCGGCCAAGATTTCACGGGCGAAACCAGGGTGAAGTACATGGCCGATGAGACCGCCCAAGAAGTGGTCATCGAAGTTGAGGACAACGGTGGGGGCATCAGCGACGATGTCTTGCCACATATTTTTGCGCCGTTTGTGACCACCAAAGACAGCGGTCAGGGAACCGGCCTGGGCCTTTCGATTAGTTATTCCATCGTCGAAGGCATGGGCGGGTCGATCTCTGCGACAAACGGTGAGACGGGGGCCTGCATCACCATGCGCTTCCCCATGGCCAGCGAAGAGCAGATCGAACGGGCGAACGCATTGTTGGAGCAGCAGCAACACACCATTGCTGAGGTCGCCCCCCATGTGGTGGCTGTGAGCGGCGATCGCCATAAGGTTTTGGTGGTGGACGACGAAACCAACGCGGCGCACAGCCTTTCTGACTTTTTACAAGACCAAGGTTATTTGGTGTACACCGCCTACAATGGCGAAGAAGCCCTGCATATTCACCATTCGGATCCGGTGGACGCCATCATTACCGATTTGCGTATGCCTGTGATGGGGGGCCAAGCTCTGATTCGTGAAGTGCGCAAGGTAAGCCCGATGCTGCCGGTGTTTGTGATGACCGGGCACGCGGATCCTGAAAGTGATGAGCTAGTCCAAGACGTGGAGGTCGTCGAAGTGTGGCGAAAACCCATCAGTTTGGGCGCGGTCGCTAAGCGTTTGGACGAGGTCTGCTCTCTTCCTTAGCCGCTCCAGTTGGGTTGTAGCGCCATGCGGACCGCTTGGGCGCGGTTGTTGGCGCCGATTTTGCGATAGATGTTTTTCACATGAATTTTGATGGTGGCTTCCTGGACGCTGATTTCGTTGGCGATTTGTTTGTTGGTGAGGCCACCGGCCAAAAGGTTCAACACCCCCAATTCACGTGGGCTGAGCGTGTCGAATCGCTCAGCTTGCACAATTATTGTTGTCTGCCCAGGGAGGCTGGTTCCACTCTCGTCCTTGGGAGGGATGTTATTTGACGGTGCTTCTAACAAGTCGGTTGGCACATAACTCTCACCGGACAACACCAGTTGCAAGGCGCTCATCAAGACTTTGCTCCCAGAACTTTTGGGAATGAAACCGGCTACGCCGACGTCAATGGCGTGGCGAATCAATCCGGGGTCCGTAACGCCCGACAAGATCACAACGGGGATGTCCGCAAAGCTTTTGACCAAGGTGCGCAGGCTGTTGATGCCACGCATGCCAGGCATATTTAAATCCGTCAAAATCAGATGCAGTTCATCGAGTTCCTGCCCAAGTTGGAGCAGTTCGTCAAAGGTTCCGGCTTCGCGGATGGTAACGGACTGATCAAGATCGTTGAGAAAAGGCCTGAGCCCGTCCCGGATAAGCTTATGATCGTCCGCGAGGATGATGTTCATGTGCACGCGCCCTAAAGAACGACGTTTTTGTTATGGTCCACTTCTTGGTGACCATACCAAAATCAGGGGCTTGAAAGTGGGTGCACAGGTAGTAATTTATAAGGATAATGTATTACGGGTTAAAAATGTTAATACGAAGGGGGTAGGCCGGTTAGGTTGGCTCCCAACCCGATTGCAGGGTAATTTTGACCGCTTGGGCGCGGTTGCCGGCGCCGATTTTGCGGTACACGTTGCGCACGTGGATCTTTACGGTGATTTCCTGCAGGTCCAGCTCGCGGGCAATTTGTTTGTTGGTTTTGCCATCGACCAAATGGGTCAGGATTTCAGCTTCGCGCTGGGTCAGGGTGGCGAATTTGGGATCGACTTCCTGGTTTGCGGTTTTGCTGGGCTGATTGAGAATGCTGTCGTCTTCGAGTGTGGGCGTGGACGAAAAGGCGTCCGACGGCAGGTATTTTTCACCGGCCAACACCAAACGCAACGCGTTGACCATGGCCATTCCGCCAATGTTTTTAGGGATATAGCCCGACACGCCAAAATCCAGTGCGGCAATGACGTCTTTGCGGTTGTAGTGTCCAGACAAAATCACGATGGGAACGTCTGGATAGGATTTGGCGAAATTCGTGATGCCGCTGAACCCGTTCATGCCGGGCATTTTCAAATCCAACAAGATCAAGTCCAGCTTACCGGCCTCTTTGGCTTTAGCTTCCGCGCCGGGTAAATTTTCGGCTTCTAAGACCTCAACGTCGCCGTCGAGCTCATCCAAAAACGGACGAATACCCTCACGTACCAAAGTGTGGTCGTCGGCAAATAAAATACGCATATGGATCCGTTCCGTTATCCCAATGTGGCGATGTTATCTATTGATTATTTTTATCGCCACCATCCCTTATCCTTTAGACTAAGGCGAACGAGGGGGGCGGGGCAAGGGAACTGTGCGCAGAAAGTGCAATTTTCTCAAATTTACCAGTTAAATAGTGTGTTGGATGAGCATTCAGATCGACCGTCATAAAACAGTCGTATATTCTGCGTAGGAACCTTATAACGACGTCTTTAGGGGTATAGTTCTATGAGCGTAAAAATCGGAATCAATGGGTTTGGCCGTATGGGCCGTTTGGTGCTGCGTGCGGGTTGGGCGACCAGTGCAAAGTCGGGGGACGTCCAGTGGCAGCGCATCAACGAAATCGGCACAGATGCCGATGGCGCGGCACACTTGGTGAACTTTGATTCGGTACACGGGACTTGGGACAACGAAGCCACCCATGACGGCGATAACGTCGTCATTGACGGCCAGTCCATTGCCTACACCTCTACCCCTGCAATTGCGGACGGTGGCTGGGGCGATTGCGACATCGTCTTGGAATGCACCGGCAAATTCCGCAAGCCCGAACAGTTGCAAGCTTACTTCGACATGGGCGTGAAGAAGGTGATCGTTGCGGCCCCTGTGAAAGAGGACGCTCTCAATATCGTTTACGGCATCAACGACGATTTGTACGACGCGGACAAACATCACCTGTTGACCGCTGCCAGTTGCACCACCAACTGCTTGGCTCCGGTGGTCAAAGTCGTGCACGAAAAAATCGGCATCAAGCATGGCTGCATCACCACCATTCACGATGTCACCAACACCCAAGTGGTGGTCGATTTCCCGCACAAAGACAAACGCCGGGCGCGGTCCAGCCTGATGAACTTGGTGCCGACCACGACCGGTTCGGCCACGGCCATCACGATGATCTATCCGGATTTGAAAGGCAAACTGAACGGCCATGCGGTGCGCGTGCCGCTGTTGAATGCCTCGCTCACGGACTGTGTGTTTGAGCTGTCCCGCGAAGTGACGGCCCAAGAGGTCAACCAGCTGTTCCGCGATGCCGCCGAAGGTGAGCTGAAAGGCATTTTGGGCCTGGAAGACCGTCCGCTGGTGTCGACCGATTTTATCAATGATGCCCGTTCGTCCATCGTCGATGGGCCGTCCACCATGGTCATTGACGGCACGCAGTTGAAAGTTTTGGCGTGGTACGACAACGAATGGGGCTATGTGAACCGCATGTTCGACTTGGCGCTGAAGGTGGCGGGAAGTCTCTAAAAATCGAGCGTGCTATCAAGCATTTCAGCCGCTTCACACCACCAATTGGGGTGCATGTGGCTGATTTTTGCGGCCGCCGCAAAGGCGGTCATTTGTGATGTGTACAGCCCAAAGCACGTCGCACCCGAACCGCTCATGCGGCTCAGTAATATGCCGTCGGTGTTGTCTAAAGCGCTTAAGACATTTTGAATAGCAGGCGATGTTTGTATCGCAGGCGCGCTTAAATCATTGCGCCGGGTTGAAAGCAGACGGGCCAGATGTTGGGCGTCATTGGGGGGCTCATGAAAACGGTCGGGTCGGCTGAACTCACCTGTGCGGGCCTTAAAAATGTCCGGCGTGGACACTTGAACACCCGGATTGACCAACACCAGCCAGACGCGGGGCATGTGCGGGGCAAGTTCCAATTTTTCCCCAATGCCACCCATGAACACAGGGCGGCTTTCCAAGCACACGGGCACGTCGGCACCCAAGCTCAATCCAATGGTGTTGAGCTTGTGGTGGGCCAGATCGTCGCGCCAAACTTTCAATAAGGTCGCCATGGCGCGGGCACTGTCGATGTCGGGGGCAACGTCATGCGCGACGGCATGAATGCCTTCGTCGTCCACATGCACCTCCCAATACTGGATCAGGGCTTTAAGCGTCGCCGCCGCGTCCGCCGAGCCACCACCGATGCCGGACGCGACCGGCAGGTTTTTGATCAAGTGCAAGGCTGCGTGGGGTTTAATGTGACACTGTTCGGCCAAGGCGCGTGCGGCTTTTAAGACCAAATTGTCCTCGTCGGCTTTCAGGTCAGCGCCAAAGGGGCCGGAGATGTCCAAGCTTAAACCGTGCCCGGCGCGGACCTCGACCACGTCGCCGATGTCGGCGAACACGACCAAGCTGTCGAGCTCATGATAGCCGTCGTCACGCTGTCCGGTGACGTGAAGGTAGAGATTGATTTTCGCCGGGGCGAATTGTCTGAGCACGGCTTTGGTCATGGCAGCAGGCTCATTTTTGAGAACTGTCCGCCAAGCCCGATTTGAGCTTCTGATTGATGATCTTGAGCAGTTTTTCTTCCGGCCCCAAGGTTTTGGCACGTTCCCATTGGAACTTCGCTTCACGGGTGCGGCCCACTTTCCAAAGCGCATCGCCTAAGTGGTCATTGATCACCGGGTCGCTGGGCCGCAACATGATGGCGCGTTCCAGTTTGCGCACAGCCTGATCATATTTGCCCAAACGATAAAGCCCCCAGCCCAAGCTGTCGACGATGTAGCCGTCGCGCGGGCGCAGGTCGACGGCCTTTTCGATCATCTTCAGGGCGCGTTTTAAATGCAGCCCCTGATCGATCCACGAGTAGCTCAAATAGTTCAAAACATCCGGTTGATCGGGGTTGAGCTCCAAGGCCTTCAAGAAATCTTTCTCGGCTTTGGGCCACTGTTTGCTGGCTTCATAGGCGACACCGCGATTGTAGTACAAGATCCAATGGCGTTTGTTGGTTTTGCCGCTGCGGTCTATGGCATCGGAATAGGCCTCGGCCGCATCCGCGAAGCGTTCGTTCGAGCGCAAAATGTGACCGAGCTCACCTAACGGCGACGGCAAATCTTTGCGTTCGCGCGCCAAATCTTTGAGCAAGCGGATCGCTTCGCCGTCACGCTCTAGCTGTTCTAAGTTCAGGGCTGTGCGCAATTGCGCCATCCACCGGTGTGGAGAAGATTTCGCGATCCCGGCATAAACCGTGTTGGCGAGGGGGTAGTTTCCAGCTATTTCTAAGGCATCGGCCTTGATCATTTGCGCCCGCGCCAAGTCTTCGCGCAAATAAAGCGCCAAGTTGGACAAAATCAAAGCCTGCGATCCGGATGTTTGGGCTTGATAAGCCACCGCGATGCTGAGCAACGCTTCGGCAACGCCGTCTTGCGCGGTTTGAATGTCGAGCTCTGGACGCGTGCCTTTTTTCATCCGCGCTGTGGCTTGGTCGCGCATGATCAGGCCCACATCGGTGATGGCGTATTTATTGAAAATCTCGCGCGCTTTGGGGTGGTCCTTAGCCCGTTCGAAATGTTCACCCGTCAACTTCGCCATGCGGTTGGACAAGCCGCCGCCTTTAAGCAGGTTCAAAAAGTGTTTGCGAGCCCGCGGGGCGTTGGCGTTGGCGTCGAGAATCAAGGCGGCATACATGTGAAACAGCGTCGCCATGCCCTTTTGTTCGTTGAGCGTTTCCAACGCCTTCATGGCACCGTCGATGTCGCGTTGAGCAAACTTAACCCACGCCAATAAAGGTGGGTTCAAGTGGGGCGACAGACCGCCTTTATCTGTACGGATCAGTGTTTCTGCGCGGGGGTAGTCTTTGTTCTTGATGGCCTGGATCGACAAAATCAGGTTCGCAAAAGGAACTTTCCCACCGGCTTTTTCCACTGTTTCCAATGCGCGGATGGCGTCGGGAATGCGACCTTCGCTGAGCGCGAGCAGATAAATCCGCTTATACAGGCCCGGTTGAGCCAAGACCGGATCTTTGGCGGCTTTTCCATAAAAGCCCAAAGCGTCTGCGGTGTTGCCCAACTGGTCGGCATGGTATCCGGCCAGGTAGTCCCCGCTGGAGGTCTTGAGCCCAGGCGCGTCTTTGGCGCTGGCGGCTGTGACAGCAAGGGTGAGACATGTGCCCAGAAGAAGCGTTCTTCCAAGCTGGCGAAGAGATTGATTTGAAACGTGTAAAGCGGACATGAAGGGGAGTGTAGCCCCCTCATGCCCAGGCCGCAATAACGTGTTGATTACATATTCGGGTAGTTCGGCCCGCCCGCACCTTCCGGCGTGGTCCAGACGATGTTTTGCGTCGGGTCTTTGATGTCGCAGGTTTTACAGTGCACGCAGTTTTGTGCGTTGATCTGTAAACGTTGATCGCCTTTATTTTCGCCCTCTTCGATTTCCACGTATTCGTAGACACCGGCGGGGCAGAAGCGTTGCTCGGGCCCGTCGAATTTGGCGAGGTTCGTCGCCACCGGGACGCTGTCATCTTTCAGCGTTAAGTGGCACGGCTGGTCTTCTTCGTGGTTGGTGTTGGAAATAAAGACCGAGCTCAGCTTATCAAACGTGATGACACCGTCGGGTTTGGGATAGTCGATCTTCGGCATGCTGTCTGCCGGTTTGAGCTGATCGTGGTCGGTGTGGTTTTTGAACGTCCACGGTGCGCGGCCTGCAAACAGATACGTGTCGAGGGCGGAATACGCGATGCCGGTCCAAAGTCCCTTGTGGAACGACGGGCGGATGTTGCGGGACTTATATAGTTCTTTCCACAGCCACGATTTTTTCAAGCTGTCGGAATAGCCCGTCAATTCAGCCGGAGCTTCTTCGCCCCAGCTCGCCACAATGGCGTCGGCGCATTCCATGGCGGACTTCATCGCCGTGTGCGACCCTTTGATGCGCGGCACGTTCATGAACCCAGCCGACGCACCGATCAGCGCACCGCCCGGGAAGGTCAATTTCGGGATGGATTGGAAGCCACCTTCGTTCAGTGCGCGCGCACCGTAAGCCACGCGGCGACCGCCTTCAAAGGTCGGTTTGATGGCCGGGTGAGTTTTGAAGCGCTGCATTTCGTCGAACGGAGACAGATGCGGATTGGCGTAATCCAAGCCCACAATGAAGCCCACGGACACCAAGTTGTCGCCCAGGTGATACAAGAACGCCCCGCCGTAAACGTCAGAGGTCAGCGGCCAGCCCACGGAGTGCACGACCTTGCCCGGCACGTGCTTTTCAGGATCGATTTCCCAAAGTTCTTTGATGCCCACACCGTACGTTTGCGGCTGAACGCCGTCTCGCAGGTTGAAGTGGTCCATCAATTGTTGGCTGAGCGATCCGCGACAGCCTTCGGCAAACAGGGTGTATTTGGCGTGCAGCTCAACGCCCGGTTCGAAGTTCGGACCTTCTTCACCGGCCATGGTGCGGCCCATGTCGCCGGTGGCGACACCTTTGACGGAGCCGTCGTCGTTGAACAAGACTTCAGATGCGGCAAAGCCTGGGAAGACTTCGATTTCCAAAGCTTCGGCCTGCTCACCCAACCAACGGGTGACTTCGCCCAGGGACACCACGAAGTTGCCGTGGTTGTTCATTTGCGGCGGGGTCGGCAATTTGTAAGACCCGGTTTTGGTCAAAAACAGGAATTGGTCTTCGGTGACGGGGGTGTTGAGGGGCGCGCCCAGCTCTTTCCAATCGGGGAACAGCTCGTTCAAGGCGATGGGATCGACCACAGCACCCGATAAGATGTGCGCACCGACTTCTGAGCCTTTTTCCAGGACGCATACGGCGATCTCTTTGCCGTGTTCGGCGGCTTGTTTTTTGATGCGAATGGCCGCAGACAGACCTGCCGGTCCGCCACCAACAACCACAACATCAAATTCCATAGATTCCCGTTCCATGAGATCGGCGCTCCTGTTCAACCCTGTTTATTTTGATCTAACGCCCGCTTTTTGCGGATCGAAGGGCAAAATTAAACCCCATTCCGGGTTTTGCTGCAACTGCGAAATAAAGTTTTTGCACTGCACAACTCTTTCGTTTTTAAAATTCAATGATAATGTGGCGTCCATGGACGCTTTCGAAGACAGCTTGAACCACCCCGCCGATGTGCTGTCCTGGTATTTAGATGCCGGGGTAGACGAAGCCGTGGGTGAAGAACCCATTGACCGTTACGGCCTGATCAAAGCGGCTCAAGCCAAGCGCGAGGCCGACGCCAAGGCCATGTTGGCTGAAGCGCAAACCCAGCATGATGAGCAGGCGGGGAAATCTCCGGCTGCTGCCAAATCCGGCCCGACACCGATCCGCCCGGCGGACACGGGTGTGGGCGAAGAGGCCTTGAAATCCGCCGTAGAGCTGGCGGGCGCGGCCAAAGATATGGATGCCCTGCGCGAAGCCTTGGAAGGCTTTGACGGCTGTCCTTTGAAAAAAACGGCCATGAACTTGGTGTTTGGCGACGGCAATCCCGAAGCCAAAGTTGTGCTGGTCGGCGAAGCGCCGGGGGCGGACGAAGACCGCCAAGGCCTGCCGTTTGTGGGGGGCAGCGGTCAGCTCTTGGACAAGATGCTGGGCTCCATCGGTTTGGACCGCTCGCAGGTCTTTATTTCCAACACGGTGTTTTGGCGCCCGCCCGGCAACCGCAGCCCGAACCCAGGAGAGATTGCCGTGTGTCTGCCGTTTGTGGAACGCATGGTCGAACTCATTGACCCGGCTGTGCTGATCACCATCGGCGGCCCCGCGACCCATTCATTGTTGGCGCAACAAGGCAGTGTGTCACGTTTGCGCGGGCGTTGGTTTACCTACGAAACCCCACGCATGTCCCACCCCATCGCCGCCACGGCGATCTATCATCCGGAATATCTCATCACCACGCCGGCCCAAAAACGCCAAGCCTGGGGGGATTTGTTGGGGATCAAGGCGAAGCTGGCGGAAATCGGCTAATGCCTTCATGGATGGCCATATGCAACCACAGTTGCCAGATATACCCTCGTGACGTATAAGATTTATCAATATTTTGGGGCGATGATGGATACCCAGTCGGGTATTCGTTCTTCTTTTGCATTGAGCGAAGCCCAAACGTGTAACGCTTGAGGAGCGGTTGAATTGATGGCCTTCAAACCGTGGATGCGCGCAACTCTGTTTGCGGCTGGCGTGATAACTGCGTCGGTCTTTTCGCTCACCCCCACAAATGCCCAAGAACAACTCGCCGCTTTGAGCGTGCCGGACGTGAAGCCAGAGGCCGTCACGCTGCCCCATGTGTTGAGCACCGCCGACGCTGATCTTTATAAAAAGATTTTCAAAGTCCAAGAAAAAGGCCAATGGCGCACCGCCGACAAGCTGATCAAGCAGCTGTCCGACAAAGCGCTCATGGGCCATGTTCTGGCGCAGCGCTATTTGCACCCGACCAAGTATCGCTCCAAATACAAAGAGCTCAAAAACTGGATGGCCAGTTACAACGACCATCATTATGCCCAGCGCATTTATAAGCTGGCCTTGAAGCGCCGTCCGAAAAACTGGAAATATCCGGCCAAGCCCGAAACAGGTCGGGCTTTGTACAAAGCCCCCACCTCGGCGGCCAAGGTCGACAAACCCAACCGCAAATGGTTGAAGCGTTCCCAACGCCGCCGCGTGGCGACACTGAAGCACATGCTCAAAAGCTATCTGCGCAAGGGCCATACTTTGTCGGCCAAACGCTTGTTACAATCTGCTGAGGTCAAACGTCTGTTCGACAGTTACAACATGGACTGGGCCCGCGCGCGTCTGGCGAAGGGCTACTTCATGGACGGGCGGGATGATTGGGCCGTTGAGTGGGCGGAACGCGCGGCCAAGCGGTCGGGCAAGTATCTGCCCAGCACACACTGGATTGCAGGCTTGGCGCATTGGCGCTTGGGCAATATGGAAAAATCCGCCGAACATTTTGAGCTGTCGGCCAAGTTCGATACGTCCAGCTGGACCCATTCGGCCAGCGCCTTTTGGGCGGCGCGGGCGTACTTGATCAACCGCCAGCCTGAAAAGGTTATGCGCTTGTTGGAAAATGCAGCGGAACATCCGCGCACGTTCTACGGCATGTTGGCGAACAAGCTGTTGGGCCAAGACCCTGAATTCAACTGGGCCATTCCGCCCATGGCAGGCACCGAGGTTCAAGACCTGATGGCACACCCAGGCGGCAAGCGCGCCTTGGCGTTGTTGCAGATCGGTCAAAACACCTTGGCCGAAAAAGAAATGCGCCAGACCGCACGCTTGGCGCCGCGTGCATTGGCCACGGGCATGCTGGCCATTGCGGCGAATACGGGTATGGCGGAACTGACCATGCGTTTGGACGCCATGCTGTATCCCAGCGGGGGCGGTTTTGACGGCGCGTCTTATCCGTTGCCGTCTTGGCAGCCCGCCGACGGCTTTAAGATAGACCGCGCCTTGATTTATGCGCTGGTCCGTCAAGAATCGCGCTTTAACCCCAAAGCCAAATCCGGCGCAGGCGCGCGCGGTTTGATGCAGTTGATGCCGGGCACGGCGAGTTTTGTGGCGCGGGATCGCACGTATCGTTGGAACAAGCGCTCTAAATTGTTTGAGCCGGAATTGAACCTGAAGCTTGGCCAGCGTTACATCGGCATGTTGCTGGGCGACAACAAAATCAAAAACGATTTGTTTTTGATGGCGGCGGCTTGGAATGGCGGACCGGGGAACTTGAACAAATGGCGTCGGCGCGTGAATAACATGGGCGACAGCTTGTTTTTCATCGAAAGCCTGCCGTCGCGCGAAACCCGCATCTTTATCGAACGCGTGCTCACCAACTTGTGGATTTACCGCAACCGTTTGGGCCAAGACGCACCGTCTCTGGACGCGGTCGCCGCCGGTAAATGGCCGAGCTATTCCCCCCAAGGCCAAGAGGCCAAAGCCGACACCCAAGAGGTTGCCGCAAATGAGTAAAATTGAAGGTGAACGTGCATTCTTGCCCGTCAAGATCGCGGTTGTGACCGTATCCGATACCCGCACCCTGGCCGACGATAAGTCCGGCGACACCTTGGTCGCGCGCATCGAAGCTGCAGATCACATTGTCGCCGCGCGTGAAATCGTCAAAGACGACGTGCCGACGCTGGTGGAGCTGTTGGGCGGCTGGATCGCGGATGACAACATTGACGTGGTCATCGCCACGGGCGGAACGGGCTTAACGGGCCGCGATGTGACACCGGAAGCTTTTGCTCAAGTCTGCGAAAAAGAAATCCCGGGCTTTGGTGAGCTGTTCCGCTGGATCAGCTATCAAAAAATCAAAACCTCCACCATTCAATCCCGCGCGACCGCAGGCTTGGCTAACGGCACATACTTGTTCGCCTTACCGGGCTCCACGGGGGCGTGCAAGGATGCGTGGGACGATATCTTGGTGCACCAACTGGATGCGCGCACACGCCCGTGCAACATGGTCGAATTGATGCCGCGTTTGAAAGAGCATCTGGTTTAAGCGGACTTATCCCGCACAAATCCCATACTTCGGCAAGATGTCATCAATGACCGTCAGGCGGTGTTCCTTGGCGGCATCGTGGAACATTTTCCAATCGCTGGTGAGAAAATCAGGCTGGAATACCGGACGTTCTTTGCCGGAATCGTGACTGCCTGTAATTCCTGTCGCGATGTGTTTCCATGAGTCCACGCCTTTGGGGATGTAGTCCAGGTCTTCAGCACCAAAGCCGAAATGGTCTTTTTTTACAGCGTCAATCCACTCTTGATGTCGTTCTTCAGCGTTGTCTGACCGAATAGCGCCCAGCATGTCGTAGATTTGCTCTTTGTGCTTGGGCTTCAGACCTGCGCGGTCTGGGTCGTACCCATCGTTGAGGTATCCTCGAAAGACTTTGCATAACTCATCAGCGGCTTCGGTAAAATCGCCTAAATTGTCGCGTTCTATAATATCATCCAGGCCGTTCTTATATGACCATGCATTGAAGGGAATATCAGGATTGCTCAGGGCTTGCCCGTGCCCCAGTGACAAAAGAGCTTCGTTTGCGTCAAAGATCATTTCATCTTCACCTTTGAGTTCATCGACTTTGTTGACGTCATGAACGATTCCGGCAAAACCCTGGTGTGCCCAGGTATCAACATAAACATGTGCTGTGATACCCAGGCGATGCAATGCGTATGGCTTGTGTTTGTCTTGGATGCAGGCGCGGACCATATCTTGCGCAACGTGACTATTGGGGCGACAAATGATTTTGTGAACAAATGAACCGTTCGGGTTGGAGCCTGCTGGCAGTCCACCGTTGCCCGGGAGAAAGTGGAATGGGATCCAGACTAAGTGATTGCCGAAGTCATTAAGGTGTTTAAGGGTCAGGGTTTTGTTGGCCGTAGAAATACGGCTGTAAAAGATTCGATCTTGAAACTCTAAAACACCAGCATTCGTCGCGTCATCAACATACTGTGCACTATAGGCAATGGTATTGGCTGCTTGGTGCGAAAACCCGCTCAAGCGGGCAACCACATAGGTAACCCCGTGATGAAAGTCGATTTGCATGACCGCGTCTCCATTCTCTTATTAGGAGACTATATTATATAAAGCTCTTAAAGATTGCAAATCGACATTCTGCAGTTACTCATCCACATCACTCAGTGTTTCCAAAAACCCGATCTTCGTTTCGTCGGGCAGGTTGGCGAGGGTGTCGGCGCGTGCGTGTTCCGTGGACCAGCGCACCCCTTGAAACGGGTTCACCAAACGCGGGCGGCGTTTTGCGCCCACCAGCCAATAGCCGCCGTCCGTGGCCGGGCCGAAGACCCAGTCGTTTTCGCCCAACGCTGCAAACGCCGCTGCAATATGATCGGCGGTGATGTCGGGAATGTCGGAGCCTATGATGACCACCGGACCGGGCGGCAATTGGGCCAAGGGGCGCAGCATGCGGTCTCCCAAATCGCCCCGGCCTTGTGGGATGACGGCCCAACCGTCCGGCCACAAGCGGGGTTGGCTTGCTGCAGCATCCGGCGTCACGGCAAGCCATCGCATCCATCTGTTATCATTGAGTTGTTGCGCAACATGAAACAGGGTTTTACGATGAAAGGCTGCGGCTTGGACGGGTCCGGTATTGGCCGCTAAGCGGGTTTTTGTGCGGCCCATTTTGGGCGCTTTGCTCATGATGACGACATGTTTCATCCATATAACCTTTGATACCAAGACTTGGGCGCGCCGATCAGATACAGCGAAAGGCACAGAAGGTTTTTGAGAGGTCGGGCCCACCAGCCGGTGCGGCGGTAGCGTTCGGCCGACGTTGTGACCGTGCCGTGCAGGCGCTTCAAACGCATCGGCCCAATGCGGCGCACCAAATCGACGTCTTCCATCAAATGTTGGTCCGGGTGAAAGCCGCCGACCTCGGTGTAAAAGTCTTTGTGGATCAGCAGGCCCTGATCGCCATAGGGCAGGCCAAAGGTCTGGGCACGCCAGTTCGCCAGCGCCGCCACGCGGTTGGCCCCTGTGCTGTTGTCGTCAAACCCCAGCCAGAAATAAGCCGCCCGTCTGGCGTTGAGCGGGTCGTCCATGAACGCTTGCGCCAACACCTGCCAGTCCTTAGGCAGCGTCGTGTCGGCGTGCAAAAACAACAACCATGGCCCTGACGCTTTGTCGGCCCCCATAGCCAACTGCCGTCCGCGTCCCGGTTCGACGGAGAACACCTGGGCCCTGGCTTCGTTGGCGATGAGCAGTGTGTTGTCCGTGGACCCACCGTCTACCACCAGGACCTGGACGTCTTCGCCGACACTCTGCAAAGTCTGGTGCAGATGTGCTTCGGCATTTATCGTGGGAATAATAACGCTCAACATGGGCTGAGATTACCACGCACAGAGCCCTGCGCCACACCTTTGATGTTCTTGAATTGTTCTGATATGATGGGCCATGGTTGACGAGTTACCCCATGCCAAACGTAAGGGCCGGGCGGCGGTTTCCAACGCCACGGGGCGCTATGAACGCGAAACCCGGGTGGCGACCCATGACGGGTGGGCGCTGGGCGAAAATGGGGACGGCGACCTGCCGCCGCTGAGAACACATATTCATATGGATACGGTGAAGTCTGCGTTTGCGTGGAACAGCTCGCCCGACATTCCCTTCGACCGCTCCCTCAATCCCTATCGCGGCTGTGAGCACGGCTGCATTTATTGTTATGCGCGCGCGACCCATGCGTATTTGAACTTGTCGCCGGGTCTCGATTTCGAAACCCAGCTGTTTGTGAAAAAGGGATTGGCGGCAGCTTTGGAAAAGGAGTTGAGGAAACCCAGCTATAAAGTCGCCCCTGTGATGATTGGGGCCAACACGGACGGCTACCAACCCATCGAGCGTGAATATAAGTCCACCCGTGAGGTTTTGGAGGTGCTGCAAGCCTATCGCCATCCCTTGGTGGTCATCACCAAAAACTATCTGGTGACCCGCGACATCGATATTTTGGCGGAGATGGCCCAGGATAATTTGGTCACCGTGGCGATCTCGCTCACCACCTTGGACCACAAGCTGGCCAACCAAATGGAGCCCCGGGCGTCTACACCCAAACGGCGGTTGAAGGCGATGGAGGACCTCTCAAAAGCCGGTGTGCCCGTCGCGGTGTTCGCCGCCCCCATGATCCCGACACTGAACGATCATGAGTTGGAAAGCATCTTGGAGGCCGGCGCCAACGCGGGAGCCTCAACGGCGGCCTACATCCTGGTGCGTCTGCCGTTGGAGCTCAAAGCCTTGTTCCAGGAATGGCTGGAAACCTACCAACCCCACAAAGCCAAACGGGTGATGAGCTTGCTCAAACAGTCCCGTGACGGCCAACTTTATGTGCACGAATTTGGAACCCGCATGACCGGGAGCGGGGTGCATGCGAAATTGCTCAACCAGCGCTATCACGTGGCGTGTAAAAAGTTGGGCCTCATACCTGCAGAGCCCGGCGAAGTGAAGCTAAACTGCGACGCGTTTCTGCGCCCGCCGCGCCCGGGCGATCAGTTGAGCTTGATTTAGGCGGACACGCATAAATGTATGATCTATTAGGATTATTCCTATTCTAGACTGAATTTGCAATCATATGACTTAATAAAAGAGCAATCCTCGGGCGCCGAGCGAGGGTGGAACCGTGTTACTTGATGTACGAAAATTGGTCTTTAGCGACGACCTGCTGAAGCGGGCGATCTTGGAATATTTCCTCGATCAAAAGATGCAACATCCCCAATCGCAAATCCAAAAGATCCGTTTTCTGGGCACGCCCGGTGAGAAAGCCCAGGCGGTTGTCGAGTTCATGACTGCGGATCCGAAAAACCCCGTGGAGATCCACCTTAAAGAAGACCAGGTCCTCACGGCTATGATCATGGTTTGCAAAGCCCATCATGTGCCGTTGCCGCGCGATGCCGTAAAAGTTCTGCAGCTGACCAAGCAAGGCCTCGCCATGACCATCTCCATGAAAGTCGACACCCCACCACCCGCCGCCAATCAGCGCCGGGTCAGTTGATTTTTCTCTGTTAACGCGTGCGTTGCACGCATGCTATGGTTGTCCCCTCTTTTGTAAGGGGATGTTATGGCTGAGGCAAAAAAGACGGATCAGAGGATAGAAGATCCCAAGAGTATTTTCGAAAAAATGATTGGCCCATCCATTGGGGTGGCCGTCTTGGGGTATGTCTTCAAGGTCGGAATGGATTTCCACAATGGTCGGACAAAAAAGAAAAACATGTGCAACGCGATTGTTGCTGAAATTAAATTAAACGTCAGCGAGCTCAAGGCGTTTAAGCAAGCACCGAAAGGCCCGGTTCTATCGGCTGTACGTGAAAAACAGAATTTCATTCCTCACGTTGTATATGCCCGCAATGACAGCTTTTTTGCCATGCTAGCATCAGACACAACCGTGCTGCCACACACGGTTTTGCAGCCAGTTGTTGCGTTTTACAATGAACTGGATTTTTTCTATGCCCAAATTGATGGGCTCAAGGAAGAAACGTTTAAGGCCATATCAGACGAAGGCCGAGTCAAAACCGTTTCTGGCTTGTGGGATGCGGCTGAGAATGCCGTCTATCACGGTGAAAATGCTTTGAGGTTGCTCAAAAAAGAAATTCCACCAATTTGGTGGAAAGACGAAGACGAAAAATACTATTGATGCACCCGCATGCGCGTGAGAAACACCGCATTTGGATGGAGGGCGAAAAGGTTAAACGATAGGGGGCGTGGGGCCATAAGTCATAATAACGTTTCCAAATTTCAAACTTCGATTGCAGGGGCTTTCTCAGGACAAAATGTACTGAATGTACCTACAACCAATATATGATAATGAATGCCACTTATCAAGGCGGCCGACCAATTGGTGCAGTTAAGGTTTTAGCATATGCCCGACTTTTCCATCGAACAAACCAAATCCGGCATTGTGTGCGGTGTCGACGAAGCTGGGCGTGGGCCTTGGGCCGGGCCGGTGGTGGCGGGGGCTGCGATTTTGGATGCGGACACACTGCCCCAGGACTTGCCCCAAGACCTGATCGATCAGCTGGACGATTCCAAAAAGCTGAAGGCGGAAAAGCGTGAAGCTTTGTTTGAGCGCTTGGTTGAGGTGGGCGTCACCTTCGGCGTTGGCCAAGCCTCGGCCCAAGAAATCGATGACATCAATATTTTGCAAGCCACCTTCAAAGCCATGGAACGGGCTGTGGAAAATTTAGGCGTCAAACCGGACTTTGCGCTCATTGATGGCAACCGCCTGCCCAAGTCGTTTCCGTGTCCGGCGGACTGCGTGGTCAAAGGCGACGGCTTGTCTTTGTCCATCGCCGCCGCGTCCATCGTCGCCAAGGTCACACGGGACAGATTGATGTTGGAACTGGACCGGACGTACCCGGGTTACGGGTGGGGATCAAACGCAGGATATGGCACAAAAGCGCATCAAGAGGGGCTGAAAACCCTCGGCGTAACCCCAGAACATAGAAAAAGTTATGCCCCTATTCGCAAGATGTTGAGTCTTGAAGAATCCTAAGACTCAACATATTGGTCTAGGAAAATGTAATAAGTCATTGATTCCGTTTATTTGTTGACGGGGATTCTTGCGCCTGCTTTAGTGCGCCCATGACGAATATAAAGAACGGCACCATACTGCCACTCAACAAGATCCTGATCGGGGACTGTATCGAACACATGGAAAGCCTTCCCGAAGGCTGTGTCGATATGATCTTTGCCGACCCACCCTATAACCTGCAATTGGGGGGCGATTTGCATCGTCCGAACAATTCCAAGGTCGATGCGGTGGACGATCATTGGGATCAGTTTGAAAGCTTCAAGGTCTATGACGCGTTTACCGAACGCTGGTTGAAAGCCGCGCGCCGTTTGCTCAAACCCGACGGCACGCTTTGGGTCATCGGCAGCTATCACAACATTTTTCGCGTGGGCGCACAGCTTCAGGACTTGGGCTTTTGGATGCTCAACGACGTGATTTGGCGCAAGACCAATCCCATGCCCAACTTCCGTGGACGGCGCTTTACCAATGCGCATGAAACCCTGATTTGGGTGGCAAAGGGTAAAAACAGCAAGTACCAGTTCAACTACGACGCCATGAAGGCGCTTAATGACGACTTGCAAATGCGTTCCGACTGGACCCTGCCGATTTGCTCGGGCGGGGAGCGTTTGAAAAAAGACGGCAAAAAAGCCCACCCGACGCAAAAGCCGGAAAGCTTGTTGTATCGTGTGATCTTGAGCTCGACCGAGCCCGGCGACGTGATCTTGGATCCGTTTTTCGGCACCGGCACCACGGGTGCGGTGGCGCGCAAATTGGGCCGCAACTGGATCGGGCTGGAGCGTGAAAAGGACTACGCCGAAGTCGCCGAAGCGCGCATCAAACGCGTCAAAGCACAAAAGGATTTGGAACTGCTGCGCACGGCGGCCAAACGTTCACTTCCGCGCGTGCCGTTTGGCTCTGTGGTGGAACGCGGCTTGTTGAAACCGGGCGACACACTGTACGACAACCGCCGCCGCTTTGCCGCCAAGGTTCGTGCGGACGGTACGCTGGTGACGTCTGAATTTAAGGGCTCCATCCACCAAACGGGCGCGTTTGTGCAAAAGGCGCCGAGCTGCAACGGCTGGTCGTTCTGGCATGTGGAGAAAAAAGGCGAGCTGGTGTGTATCGACGCGTTTCGTCAACAAATCCGCGCCGAAATGAATTAAGACAATTTGAGAGATCGGGGAGCACCCCGCACCCTCCGAAGCCCTATTCATACGTTCCAGGTCGCACAGGTACTTATGAGAGTTTAGGGGCTTTGGGGGGTGATTTTATTGTCACTTGCCTCTCTCCAATGCCTCCCCTACAAATGAGGAAAGCTTTTAAGGAGACCTCCTCATGACGTCCAAGTGGGATGCCCGGTTTATTCGTTTGTCGCGTGAAATCTCGTCTTGGTCCAAGGACCGTTCAACCCAGGTGGGTGCGGTGATTGTGGCTGAGGACAAAACGCCAAGTTCGTATGGCTACAACGGCTTCCCGCGTGAGGTGGACGACGACGCGGCGGAACGTCACGAGCGCCCCGACAAATACGACTGGACCGAACACGCCGAGCGCAACGCGATTTATAACGCCACGCGTACGGGCCAGACGCTGTTGAAAAACACCATCTACGTCACCCACATCCCATGCCCCGATTGCGCGCGGGCCATCATTCAGGTGGGCATCAAGCGTGTGGTGGTGGACAAGGCGTCCATCAAAGACGCGGACTTCCAAGAACGCTGGGATGAAAAAGGCCAATTCTCCCAACGCATGTTTGAAGAAGCGGGTGTGGAAATCGGTTACGGCGAAGCGCTCAGCGAAGAGCAACTTCGCGAAGACAAAGACTAATTATTCAGCGCCGATGAAAATCGGATCGGATTCGTGTTCGAGAGACACCGGGCGGGGATCGAGCGCGGCCAAGGTTTCGGCCATATTGTCGGACACGATGTTTTCACACGCCTGGGCCAATTGCTTGCGATCGAAGCTTTCGGCCGAGATGAACGGGGCCGAGAAAATCACGTCGACTTCGCAGCCGCCATTGCCAAACACATTGATCAGGTGAGGCGCCAAAGTCATGTCGCCAAACCAGGTGAACGCTTCACGTTCGGGCTGGCTCATAGGCTCGCCGGTGCGCTTGCGGGTGTAGACCACGGTGATGGGCTGCACTTTGGCTTTGCCGGGCACATCATCCAAGGCTGCAAACAATGAGCTTTTGAACGGTTTGACTTCGGAGCCGTCGGTGGAGGTTCCTTCGGGAAACAGCACCAGGGACGTTCCGCGCACCATACGATAGGAGAGTTCTTGGCGTTGACGTTTCGCATCACGCGGGTCGCGGCTGATAAACACCGTGCGCGCCAGTTGCGCCAAAATGCCGAACAGTGGCCAGTCGGCCACTTCGCTTTTGGCCACGAACACACCTTCGCGGATCACTGCGCCCAAGATAATGATGTCGAGATAAGACGAGTGGTTAGACGCAAACATCGCAACGTTCTTGCGCGGTTGGCCAACCACATTGACCTTAATGCCCGTCAGCGACAGGCAACCTTTGAAAAACAGCTGGCCGAAAACGTGGCGCTTCGCGGGCCAAAGACCCAAAAGCACCACGTAGGGCACGACCAACACCGCAATCAAGAGCCCAAACAGGACCATGGTTACGCCAGCGCGGACAGGCGAAAAGTTCATGCGGCAGCGTCCTGTGTAACAGGAGCTTCCACAGCCGGCTTGTTGTCGCGGGTGTAGTGGTTGCGATATTTCGACGTGACGTTTTCGGTTTCAACGATGATGTTCACATCAATGGTGTTGAAATCGTAATCGATCACGGCGCCGTCGCCGATGACACCACCAACGCGCAGATAGCCTTTGATCAGCGGCGGCAATTCACGCAGCGCGCGACCGACGTCAATGGCGTCTTTGTCCATCATGTTCATGTCCACATAGCGCTGTTCCAACGCATGGGTGCGGATGGACTGTGGTGCCATGTGGTAATGATGCAGATACGACAGCGGCAGTTTCACATCGCTGGGGTTTACGCCCGGGATGGGCGCGCAGCCGAACATGTAGCGCACGGAGTTTGCAAACACGTAGTCGGCAATGCCGCGCCACAACAGCTGCATGGTTCCACGCGAGCGGTATTCGGCGTCAATGCAGCTGCGGCCCAACTCCAGGACTTGGCCGGAGCGTTGCACCAGCGGTTTCAGCTCGAACTCGCTTTCGGAATAAAAACCGGCGTACTCGTCGGCGACATCGCCGCGCAGCAAACGATAGGTGCCGACCACGCAGGGCTTCACCGCCGTCGACCGTTCGCGGTCAATGACCAGCAAATGGTCGCAGAATTCATCATAAGGGTCGAAATCCAGCTCGCTCATGGCGACGCGGGGCGTGGCTTTTGCGCCCATTTCGCCGTAAAACACACGGTAACGGAGCGCTTGGGAGGCGGCCAACTCGACTTCGCTGTCGGCCAAACGGATTTCTAAGTTGTTTACAATTATCGGCTTCACAGCGCCAATTCCTTTTTCGGACTCATACAAGTTCTTGAAACTTGTCATGAGAACGTTGAGACGCCGTGACGATGATATGAAGTGTTGGAGTCGGTTATATGACCAATTTATGACGAGGCTTTGCGGTTTGGTCAAAAAAATAGCCTGCTGTTGAACAGGCTATTTTGGTAAGGTGTTGGACACGATTAAAGGGCGGTGTTGTGAACCACCTTGTCCGGCCCGTGGTAAAAGTCGCAACGGCCAAGGCTGTTTAGCACAAGTGATTTTACATAGTTCATGGACTCAGTGGACCGCGCGTTTTTGTAAATACATTGCTTGCAATGTTCAGTGTCGCCGCAATCGATGCGTTGTTGTGCATCACTCATATCAAAAGCTCCTCGCTTGTGAGACCCCTGCTTTCTTCATGAGCATTGGTGAGGATTAAAGTTTCCTGTGTGTAGGTGTCAGTAAGAAACTAGATAAAAGAGGTAAATAAAAAGTTGAATGAACATGACCCTTTTGGGACAAAAAAAGACCGGCGCTGAGGCCGGTCTTTTTTGTAAATATGCGTGCAGATTAACGCGTCGGCACGGGCTCGTCGCCGGAGTAGTCGTAAAAGCCTTTTCCAGCTTTGCGACCGACCCAGCCGGCTTCGACGTATTTGACCAACAGCGGGCACGGGCGATATTTGGAATCCGCCAAGCCTTCGTACAACACGTTCATCACCGCCAAGCACGTATCCAAACCAATGAAGTCGGCCAGCTGCAGCGGACCCATGGGGTGGTTGGCGCCCATCTTCATGGCGTTGTCGATGGCCGATACCGTGCCAACACCTTCGTACAAGGTATAAACCGCTTCGTTGATCATGGGGATCAGCATGCGGTTGACGATGAACGCCGGGAAGTCTTCGGCGGACACGGGCGATTTGCCCATTTTCACGGCCAGTTCGGACACGGTTTTGAAGGTGTCTTCGTCGGTCGCGATGCCGCGGATCATTTCCACCAGCGCCATGGCTGGCACCGGGTTCATGAAGTGCATGCCCACAAATTGGCCCGGGCGATCGGTCTTGGCCGCCAAGCGCGTGATCGAGATGGAAGATGTGTTCGACGCGATGATCGCTTCCGGTTTCAAAATCGGGCACAGCTCTTTGAAGATGATGTTTTTAACATCTTCATTTTCCGTCGCCGCTTCGATGACCAAATCGCAATCGGAAAAACCGGACATGTCGGCGCCCGTTGAAATCAGCGGTAAAGCTGCGTCCACGGCGCTTTGTTCGATTTTGCCTTTATCGACTTGTTTGGCCATGTAGCCCTTGATGTTGTCGAGCGCAGGGGCCAACGCGTCGGCGTTGGCATCCATCAGGTAAACGCCGTAACCGGCCAGCGCCGAGACATGGGCGATGCCGCGCCCCATTTGACCTGCACCGATGACACCGATTTTCTTGATGTTGTCTACTGACATAACGTTCCTCGTTTTGTATCAAACTTTTGGAAGTTGGGGGCTTAGAGCTTTTCGGAGAGCTCCGGCAAAACATCGAACAAGTCCGCGACCAAGCCGTAATCCGCCACTTGGAAGATTGGGGCTTCTTCGTCCTTGTTGATGGCGACGATGACTTTGGAATCCTTCATCCCGGCCAAGTGCTGAATGGCACCGGAAATACCGACCGCGATGTAGAGTTCCGGTGCGACCACTTTGCCGGTCTGACCGACTTGGTAATCGTTGGGAACGAAGCCCGCGTCGACGGCTGCACGCGAAGCACCAACGGCTGCGCCCAGTTTGTCGGCCACGGCTTCCAACAGCGGGAAGTTGTCGCCAGACGCCATACCACGACCGCCGGAGATAATAACGGACGCTGCCGTCAACTCTGGACGTTCGGACACGGTCAGCTCAGCGCCAACAAAGCTGGACAGGCCGGGGTTGTCGGCACCATCAATGCTTTCAACAGCTGCACTTCCGCCTTCAGCGGCTGCGGCTTCGAACGCAGTGGTGCGCACCGTGATGACCTTTTTGGCATCGGATGACTTCACCGTCGCAATGGCGTTGCCCGCATAGATGGGACGTTTAAACGTGTCCGCATCAATCACGGCGGTGATGTCGGAAAGTTGTTGAACGTCCAGCAGAGCTGCCACGCGGGGCATGACGTTTTTGCCCGTGGTCGTGGCGGCGGCCATCAAGTAAGTGTAGTCGTCCGACAGCTTGACCAAGATCGGGGCAATGGTTTCGGCCAAGGTGTGTTCGTAATCACCACCGTCGACCACCAAAACTTTGGACACGCCTTCGACCTTGGCGCCAGCCTCAGCCACCGCTTGGCAGCCAGACCCGACCACCAAGATGGCCACGTCACCCAGTGCCTTAGCGGCGGTGACGGCGTTCAGAGTTTGTGCTTTGAGTTCCGAATTATCGTGTTCGGCAAGGACCAGTACGCTCATCAGATCACCTTTGCCTCGTTCTTGAGTTTCTCGACCAGCTCGGCAACGTCGGCGACAATCACACCGGCTTCGCGGGCTGCGGGTTCTTCAACGCTCAACACGTCCAGGCGCGGGGCGACATCGACGCCAAGCTCGTCCGTGGTGAGCTTGTCGATGGGCTTTTTCTTCGCCTTCATAATGTTGGGCAGCGACGCATAGCGCGGTTCGTTCAAACGCAGGTCCGTCGTCACCACACAGGGTACCGACAGGCCAACCGTTTCCAGGCCACCGTCAATCTCGCGCGTTACGTTAGCTTTACCGTCTGCGAGTTCGAGCTTGGAGGCAAACGTGCCTTGGCCCCAACCCAACAGGGCGGCCAGCATTTGGCCCGTTTGGTTGCTATCGTCGTCAATGGCTTGCTTGCCCAAAACGACCATGTCGGGATTTTCCTTCTCGACAATGGCTTTGAGCAGCTTGGCGACGGCCAGCGGTTCCAGCACCGCGTCAGTTTGGACATGGATGCCGCGATCGGCTCCCATGGCCAGCGCAGTGCGGATGGTTTCTTGTGCTTGGGTGACCCCCAAAGACACGGCGATAACTTCGTCAGCCGTGCCGGCTTCTTTCAAGCGCACAGCTTCTTCGACAGCGATTTCGTCAAAGGGGTTCATAGACATTTTCACGCCTTGCGTTTCAATGTCCGATCCATCGGTTTTCACGCGGATCTTGACGTTATAGTCAACCACCCGTTTGACGGCGACCAAAACCTTCATGGTACTTATCCGGTATCTGTTTATGTGTTCGTTGCTTCCCTGCGCCGCGATCTTATCGCCGCAGCTGAGGCAAAGAGCTTAGGCAAGTTTTACCGCGCCTGCAAACTCTTTTCGCAGGTGCAAAAACTTTATTGACCAAGTGATTAATTGAATTTGACTTCGATTAGCGATCGCCACCGGGTTTCCACAGCACGTCGGCTGCGCCCTGGTCGTTTTCTGCACGTGCCAGCTGGAAGAGAAAATCAGACAAACGGTTGATATACTTTAAGATTTCTGGGTTTAGGGGGGTGTCGACGTTGAGCTTAACAATGGTGCGCTCAGCGCGACGCGTCAGGGCGCGGGCCACGTGCAGGCGGGCTGCGGCTTCGCTTCCACCCGGCAACACAAAGCTGGTGAGTTCACCTAAAGTATCACTTAAGACATCGATTTCGGCTTCCAAGGCGCAGGTGCGGCCCTCAGCCAGGCGCAAAGCGCCTTCGATTTCACCCGGAGTCGCCAAATCTGCGCCCAAATCGAACAAATCATTCTGTACCCCGGCCAAAAAGCGGTCGGCGTCGCTGCCGTCGTTTAAAACCACACGAGCCATTCCGATGGCACAGTTGACTTCGTCCACGTCGCCGATGGCGTCAAATCGCAGGTGGCTCTTGCTTGCGCGCGAACCGTCGACCAGTCCACTGGTGCCGCCATCGCCGCCACGGGTGTAGATTTTCGATAATTTGACCATCGGGTGTCTCCTTGTTGGGGACTAAACATGCGATTGGCTGACGGGATTCGCAAGCTGCGAATTTAAGCTAACTCGTCCAAATGGGTAATTTCCAAAATTCATCTTACAAACTAACCTTGAATTATGGGGTAAGGCTGCAACCCGGACTGTGGGGGTGCCCTAAACTAAGGGCAAATTCGATTGATGACGGCACATAAACAACCGTTCCGCCGCGTAAGCGCTGTGGTGAGAGACGTTGTCCGCACGGCACAAAGCCAGGGCGTTGGCAGCTTTGACGTGTCGATTGTCGAAAATGACCCGACGGCTTTCTTCCAAGCTATAGAAGCCAGTCCAAGTTCCGTCATCATCACCGACACCGAAGGTGTAATCGAATACGTCAATCCGCGCTTTGTCGAAACGACAGGCTATGCGTCCAGCGAAGCCATCGGCCAAAAGCCAAGTTTGCTTAAATCCGGACAGACGGAACCTGCGATATATGCCAAGCTATGGGAAACCATTTTGCGCGGGGAAACGTGGCGCGGTGAGCTGTGCAATCGCAAGCGTTCGGGCGCGCTCTATTGGGAATCCACCGCCATTGCGCCCATTATTGACGCGAACGGTGCTATCACGCGCTTTGTCGCCATCAAAGAAGACATCACCGAGCGCCGCTTGGCCCAAGACGCCCTGAAAGCCCGACAGTTCCGTGACGCGAAGCTGGCCGAAGTCACGCGCCTGGTCTTGGCCGATTCCAAACCCGAAGCGGTGGAGGCTGCGTTGGGCGTGTTGGGGGAAGCCGTTGGTAGTGCGCGCGCCTTTGTGTTTCGTTTGATGGCTGATGGGCACATGATTTCCAACACCCACGAATGGGTCGCACCGGGCTGTTCTTCGCGCCGGGATAATTACGTCGGCATGGCGACGGAACGCTTCGATTGGTGTTTGAGCCAATTTCGCAACAACACCCCCATCTCTTTGGTCGACGTCAGCGAACTCCCTGACGAAGCACAAGAAATTAAATCCATGATGCAGGACGGCGGCATCACGTCTCATCTGAGCGCGCCGATTTTCGCCAAGGACAAATTCATCGGCTTTGTCGGCGTCGATGTGGAAGGGGAGCCGCGCAACTGGTCCTTGGACGAGCGCGAGCTGGTGACCCGCATCGCCGAGGTGTTGGGATTGGCGTTGTTGCGTCAAGACGCCGAAGACAGTTTGTTGAACACCCGTGACCGCGCTGAAAAGGCCGAGCGCAACCTGATCGACGCGATTGAGAGTATGTCCGAAGGCTTCGTGTTGTACGACGAAGGCGGTAAGCTGGTCGCCAGCAACTCGCGCTTTCGCAAGGACTATGGCTACACCGAAGAACAAGCGCGTCCAGGCGTGCACTTCATGGACTTGGGCCAAATCGATGTGATGCGCGGCAATGTCATTGTTCCCGATGGTTACAAAGACGCGGATGCATATTTGCAAACGCGCTTGAAGTATCGTTTGCGGCTGGAAGGGACCTTCCCGGTGTTGCTCAAAGACGGGCGTCATTTGATGACGCGCGACCGCCGCACATCGTTGGGGGGCTTGGTCAGCATTCAGACGGACGTCACCAAACTCAAAGACACCGAAGAAGCGCTGCGCACGTCGGAGCGTAAATTCTGGTCCGTATTCCACGCGTCGCCCAGTTTGATGAGCATTTCGCGCGACAGCGACCATGCCATCCAAGACGTGAACGCCAAGTGGGTGTCGGTGTTGGGCTATGACTATTCCGAAGCCATCGGCAAATCGGCCCAAGATATGAACATCTGGGTCTCACCATCGGACCGTGAGAAGCTCTACGACGCTTTTGATGCGAACGGTGTGCTGACGGACTATGAGTTGAAACTGCGCACCCGCGACGGGGACGACCGCGATTTCTTGATTTCGGGTGTGCGCCTGTTTGTGAACGAGGAAGAATCGACCCTTCTGGTGTGCGACGACATTACCCAGAGCAAAAAGGCTCAGCTGGAAATCTTCGCTGCCAAGGAACAAGCCGGGTATGCGACCTCGGCCAAGACCGAGTTCCTCACAGGCATGAGCCACGAACTGCGCACGCCTTTGAACGGCATCATTGGCTTTTCGCAAATGGTCAAAGAAGTCAGTGACGTCGGTTTGTCCGATCAGCAGCGGGAATATTTGGGTTTGATTGAGCAGTCGGGCCATCACTTGCTCGACATTATCAACGAGATTCTAGAACTGGCCAAAGTCGAACAAGGCCGTTTGGATGTCAGCCTCGCCACGGTGAACGCCCGCGATTTGATCGGGACCTGTTTGGATTCCTTAAAACCGATGCTGAAGTCCAAGGCCATTGGCCTTGAGTTCGACCGCGAGGCATCGCCGGTCTACATTCAAGCGGACCGTTTGAAGTTCAAACAAGTCATTATCAACCTGGTGACCAACGCCATTAAGTACAATGTGGACGGTGGACAGGTCCGCATCAAAGTTAAAACCAAAAATGAAGAGGTGTGTGTCGCCATCTCGGACACCGGACCGGGCTTGAGGCCTGAACAGACGGCCATGCTGTTTGAGCCGTTCCAGCGTTTGGGTGCGGAATCCACAGATATTCAAGGCACGGGCTTGGGCTTGGTGTTGACCAAGCACATGGTGGAAGCCATGGGCGGCAACATCCGCGTTAAATCACAGCCGGGCGTCGGTTCGACCTTTACGGTGTGCTTGGACAAATCTCAAAACAGCTGATCTCTGCAGCATAAAAAAACCCCGACGAAAACGTCGGGGCTTTTTGCGGGGGGGAGGTCCGTTTGTGTTTATGGTTTCAGCAGGCCGCGCGCAATCACGTGGGCTTGGATTTCGGCTGCACCTTCGAAGATGTTCAAGATGCGAGAATCCACCAAGACGCGCGAGATGGGATATTCCAACGCATAGCCGTTGCCGCCATGGACCTGCAACGCGTTGTCGGCGTTGGACCAAGCGACACGAGCGGCTAGCAATTTCGCCATGCCCGCTTCGATATCGGTGCGGTGGCCGATGTCTTTTTCACGTGCAGCAAAGAACGAGATTTGACGCGCAATTTGCGTTTCCACAGCCATCCAGCCCAGCTTCGCCGCAACGCGCGGGAAGTTGACGATGGGTTGACCGAATTGGGTGCGGTCGTGCGCATAACGCAAGCCCAGCTCCAACGCATTGGCAGCCACACCGACGGCGCGGGCCGCAGTTTGGATGCGTGCGGCTTCGAACGTGGACATCAATTGCTTGAAGCCTTCGCCCTCGACGCCACCCAACAAGGCGGAAGCCGGAACTTCCAGATTGTCGAACGCCAGTTCGTATTCCTTCATGCCGCGATAACCCAGCACTTCGATTTCCGTGCCGGTCATGCCTTCCAACGGGAACGGATCGCCTTCGGTGCCGCGCGGTTTTTCGATCAAGAACATCGAAAGACCTTTGTAGCCGGGCTCGTCGGGGTTGGTTCGCGCCAGCAACGTCATCATGTCGGACCTTGAAGCATGCGTGATCCAGGTCTTGTTGCCGGTGATGCGGTAGACATCGCCGTCTTTCACAGCACGGGTTTTGAGGCTCGCCAAATCAGAACCCGTGTTGGGTTCGGTGAACACGGCGGTGGGCAGCAACTCACCCGCCGCGATTTGCGGCAAGTACTTTTCTTTTTGTTCTTGCGTGCCGCCGATAGTGATCAGCTCGCCCGCAATTTCGGAACGTGTGCCCAAAGAGCCCACACCGATGTAGCCGCGCGACAGTTCTTCGGTGACCACGCACATGGAGGTCTTGGACATGGCCAAGCCGCCGAACTCTTCTTCGATGGTGAGGCCAAAGACGCCCAGCTCACCCATTTGGTTGATGATCTCATCGGGGATGAGCACATCGTCGTCGTGCCACTTGGGCGCGTTGGGGGCGACTTCTTCGGAGGCAAAACGGCGGAATTGCTCTTGGATCATGTCGAGCATTTCGTCGCCCAAGGCGTCTTTGCCGAAGCTGGACGTGTGCACATCCAACAGTTCCGCAATACGCACACGGGCTGCGTTGGCGTTGCCGTCTTGAACCAGCTTGGTGACCGCGTCGGTGTAGAACTCACGCACCTGTTCAGGGCTGACACCCATATCGCGTGGGCGCACCACTTCGACTTGGCTCATGGGGATGCCGCCAGCCATTTGGCTGAGGTATTCGGCTGTACCCACTTGCAAGATCAGCTCTTCAATCTCGCCCAGTTCGCCATTGGCGTCCAAACGTTCGGCCCAGTGCACCAGTTGCTCAACCGCGCGAACGTAAGTTTGCAGCCACGAAAACCCGTGGGCGGCAAATTGTTCTTGGTCCAATAGCTTGCTGTTAATACGGCCATCTGTGACGATTTTGGCCTGCACGCCGGAGCGCGCAGCTTCGATCAAGATGGAACAGTCTTTAGCGGCCTGCTGGCATAACGCCAGCACACCGTCGAGTTTGTATGGGGAGGCATTACTCATTGTTTGGTCCCTGTTTTGGATAGAGAGTTTCTTTGTAGTCGTTCAGGTCGCGGCAAATGTAGCCTTGCTCCTGCAGATGTGATTTTGTTTGCTCGTCAAAGCGCGGAGAGAAAAGCGCATGCTCGACGCTCCAACCGTCAAAGCGGCGGCCTTCTTTGCTTTTGAGAAAGCGCGAGATGTGCAACTGGAATTTTTCCAAAGATTTGCCGTCATGGCTGTCTTGGTTACGCTTGCACGAGCCCAAGCGGAGAATTTTGTCGTCTTCGTTGCACGTGACAATGTCGATTACCACGTCGGAGCCATCGGCCTTGTTCCAGTAGCCATATACGAAGTCGGTCAAGGCGAAGTCGCCGACGCCTTTGCGCGAGCTTTCTTCGTGGAGGATGCGGATCATTTTTTCAAACGCATAGCCCTCATGGACCATTAGCATTTCGTCCGCTCGGGCTAACGGCTTCGCAACAGGCTGAACCCGTGCCATCTGCACATTGCGCCCCAATGCACGCAGCCAAGCGGATAAGAAATTGTCCGTGATCACGTAGCGGGCTTTGCGTGATTTGTTCGACGCAAAGATGGGCTGGAGCTTTTCGACCATTTGGTAGCGGTCGATTAGGGTGGTGAGATACGCACCTAACTGTTTTTCTCCACCGACACCATCGCGGTCGTACTCATCTTCCAATGTGCCGCGCGTGCACGGCCCCTTGTTGGCGAGCATTTTGAGAACACTGTCGTATCGTCCTCGAAGTTCGCGCAAAAACCAGTTGGTGGCTTCGTCGCGAAGCGGACTTGCGCCTTCAAAGAACAATTTGCGTAACGTCGTTTGGCGATATTCGTTTTGATCGGCCAAGACCCCTTGGTCAAAGGCGTCGCGGTAGAACTTCGGCACACCTTCGAACAAGGACCACAAGAACAGCCAGTGTTCCGGCGTTTGGACATCTTGGGCTTCACACATTTCAAAAAACGTCTCGAAATCCCAGTGATCTAGATGCAAACGGTGTGTCACACGGTTGAACAACGGTGATGCTTGGTCTTCTAAAATGGCCGTCATTTCTGTGTGGATGGAGCCAAGGACGAACAGCCCACCCTTGTTAGTGTTTCGCATTTCATCGACACGAGATTGTAAGAAGGATGCAAAGGGAGATAGGGCTTTGCGATGAAAATATTGGAATTCATCGATGATGATGATGAAACCGACTGCGCATAAGCCATCAATGGCTTCGGCCATGTCTTGAAAGCTTCGGACACGATTGGTCAAAACCGCACGCATGCCTTCATGATCATCAAAAATATCTTCGGCAGCTTCCCAAAACGCTTGCACCACGCCACGCTCGTCGCTATCGGGCACTTGGAAATAGAAATAGTGCTGATTCTGGCGTCTCCGTAGCGCCTGCTGAATCAGCGTCGTCTTGCCAATGCGCCGCCGTCCTGATATGGCACAAAAGAACCAACGTCCGGATGAGATAATGGTTTCAATCTCTTCCAGTTCGCTATTGCGACCATAAAAACCCCAAGTTTTTTGCATAGTTACGGCCCGTGCTTTAATAACGTAAGAAAAATTACGTTATTAAAGCACGCCGGACTGCTGCTGCGCAAGTCCGGCGTGCTTTGGCTTAGCTTTCGACGCAATCTTCAATCGTGCGACGGCCCGGTTCCATGGCTTGCACCAGAACGGCCATGTTGCCCGGTTTGTGTTGGTTGTTGCGCATTTTCATGTGTGCTGCGGGGATATCGGCCCACGGGAACACTTCGCTCATGCACGGATCCAAACGGCGTTCGATCACCAATTGGTTGGCTTGGGCGGCTTGCTTCAAGTGTGCGAAGTGGCTGCCTTGGATACGTTTTTGGCGCATCCACACAAAGCGTGCGTCGAACGTGATGTTAAAGCCCGTTGTGCCCGCGCAGAACACCACCATGCCGCCGCGTTTCACGACGAAAGCGGAAACCGGGAAGGTGGCTTCGCCGGGGTGTTCGAACACCATGTCGACGTCGTTGCCTTTGCCGGTGATGTCCCAGATGGCTTTACCGAATTTGCGGCAACGCCCCATGTATTCTTTGTAGCCTTCTTGGTCGTCAACGTCGGGCAGTTGGCCCCAGCAATCGAATTCTTTGCGGTTGATGGTGCCACGTGCACCCATGCGCATGACGAAGTCTTTTTTGTCGTCTTCGGAAATCACACCGATGGCGTTGGCACCTGCGGTGGCGATCAGCTGAATGGCCATGGAGCCCAAACCGCCGGAAGCCCCCCAAACCAACACGTTGTGACCCGGGCGCAAAATGTGCGGACGGTGGCCAAAAAGCATGCGGTACGCGGTGGCCAGCGTCAGCATGTAGCACGCACTTTCTTCCCACGTCAGGTGTTTGGGACGCGGCAAAAGCTGTTGTGCTTGGACGTTGGTGAACTGTGCGAACGATCCGTCAGGCGTTTCGTAGCCCCAGATGCGTTGGGTCGGTGAAAACATCGGGTCGCCACCGTTACATTCTTCATCGTCGCCGTCGTCTTGGTTACAGTGAACCACAACTTCGTCGCCGACTTTCCAGCGCGTCACTTTGGAGCCCACGGCCCAAACGATGCCAGACGCATCGGAACCGGCGATGTGGTATTCGGCTTTGTGCACGTCAAACGGTGAAATCGGCAGACCCAGAGAAGCCCAAATGCCGTTGTAGTTCACGCCTGCGGCCATGACCAGCACGAGAACCTCGTGGCTGTCCAGGACCGGTGTCGGCACGACTTCAACCAGCATGCCCGTGTCCGGTTCGCCATGACGTTCGCGGCGAATAGCCCACGCGTACATGTTTTTCGGAACGTGACCGAGGGGCGGAAATTCGCCCATCTCGTACAGATCTTTTTTCGGTTGGTTTGCGAGTACTTCGGCGATGCCGCCGGTGTTTTCGTCTACGTTGGCTTGAGCCATTTGATTAGCCTCCATTCGGGTCCGCCCCATTGATGTGATCCCAGAACAAAGTCGCCATTCGGCGTTGGTGGGGAGGTCCTTTGTTGATCATTAGGTCAATTATGACCCTATCTGAAAAAATATTGCAACGCACAATTTCTTTCGCACTTGCGAAAAATTGCGTTCTGAGTGAAAATCCTTGCCATAAACCACCAAAAAAGGTGGTGAAGACTTTCAGGGAGACCTCCTCATGACCAACGAATCCGCGCCCCAGGCACCGAAAAAAGCCCCCGCAAAGGATCGGCCTTGGCTGTTTCGCACGTATTCCGGCCACTCCAGTGCTGCCGCGTCGAACGAACTGTACCGCACCAACTTAAGCCGCGGCCAAAGCGGCCTGTCGGTGGCCTTTGACCTGCCAACCCAAACCGCGCTGGACGCCGATGACGTGCTGTCGCGCGGTGAAGTGGGCAAGGTGGGCGTGCCGATTTCCCATTTGGGGGATATGAAGACCCTGTTCAATGAAATTCCGTTGGACAAAATGAATACGTCCATGACCATCAACGCGGCGGCTTCGTGGCAGTTGTCGCTGTTGATTGCGACGGCCGAATCTCAAGGTGTTGACCGTTCCAAATTGGCAGGCACGACGCAAAACGACATCATCAAAGAATATCTGTCGCGCGGCACCTATATCTTCCCGCCGGCACCAAGCATGCGTTTGGAAACGGACGTGATTTCGTTCACGTCCAAAGAAATGCCCAAATGGAACCCCATGAACGTGTGCTCTTACCACTTACAAGAAGCCGGCGCAGAACCGGGTGAAGAGCTGGCCTTTGCCATGGCCAACGCCATTACCGTTTTGGATATGGTGAAAAGCTCCGGCGCCATTGCACCCCAAGATTTCCCCACTGTTGTGGGGCGCATCAGCTTTTTCTTGAACGCGGGCATCCGGTTCGTGACGGAACTGTGTAAAGCCCGCGCGTTTGCAGAGCTTTGGGACGAGATTTGCCAGACGCGCTACGGCGTTGAAGATCCGAAAATGCGCCGCTTCCGTTACGGTGTGCAGGTGAACTCCTTGGGTCTCACCGAAGCGCAGCCGGAAAACAACGTGTATCGCATCATGATCGAAATGTTGTCGGTGGTGCTGTCCAAAAACGCCCGGGCGCGCGCCGTGCAGCTTCCGGCGTGGAACGAAGCCTTGGGCCTGCCGCGTCCGTGGGATCAACAGTGGTCCTTGCGTTTGCAACAGATCATGGCGTTTGAGACGGATTTGCTGGAATACGGCGACATCTTTGACGGTTCTGCCGAAATTACGGCCAAGGTTGAAGAGCTCAAAGCCCAAGCCCGTGAAGAACTGAAGCGCCTGGACGAAATGGGCGGCGTCATCAAAGCCATTGAAGTCGGCTATATGAAGCAGCGCTTGGTCGAATCCAACGCCAAACGCTTGGCTGCGATCCAGGCGGGTGATTCAACCGTGGTCGGTGTGAACAAATTCACCGAAGGCGAAGCCTCTCCGCTGGTGTCGGGTGCGGAAACCTTCTTAACGCCGGACGCCGAAGCCGAAAAAGCCCAGATCGAAAACTTGAAAGCGTGGCGTGCCCAGCGTGACGACGCCGACGTTCAAGCAGCGCTGGTTGAACTGGAAACGGCGGCTAAAGAAGGCCGCAACATTATGGAAAGCTCCATCGCTTGCGCCAAAGCAGGCGTCACCACGGGTGAGTGGGGCAACAAGCTGCGCGAAGTGTTCGGTGAATACCGTGCGCCTACGGGTATCGCCGGAGCATCTCACGCCCCGGTGGTCGACATCGACGATGTGCGCACCCAGATCAATGAACTTAGCGACGACATGAGCACGCGCCCGCGTCTTTTGGTCGCTAAACCCGGCCTGGACGGTCACTCCAACGGTGCCGAACAAGTAGCTTTGGCCGCGCGTGACGCCGGTTTCGAAGTGATCTACGAAGGCATCCGCCAAACGCCGCAAGAAATCGTCTCCGCTGCCCTTCAAGAAGGTGTGCACGCGGTGGGCTTGTCGGTGTTGTCGGGCTCTCACTTGACCTTGGTCGAAGACGTGATGAAGGGCTTGAAGGACCAAGGTGCAGACGACATCCCCGTGATCGTCGGCGGCATCATTCCCGAACGCGACATGCAGGCGTTGAAAGATTTAGGCGTGGCCCGTGTGTTCACCCCAAAAGACTTCGAAATCGGCGCCATGTTGGCCGACATCGCCACAGTCATCGACAAAAACCGCGCGGCTTAAGCTGCAACTAATCGGATTTTGCAAAAGGGTTCAGTGCCGCAAGGCCTGAGCTCTTTTTGCGTTTGGTGACGGGGGCAATGACGGGGACCGGGTCGGTTTTGTCGTTGTAGGCACTTTCGTTTGGGACCAACGTGTTGAAGTTTTCGTCGATGTATTTCACAGCCCCTGCCCGGTAAGGTTTTTTGACCGGGGCCCAGCCGACCCAAAGGCCGCCGTTGATGTCGTACTCGACGACTTCGGACATTTCGCCGACTTGATGAAACGATGCAGCCAAGTCTGCCGAGTGCCCAGCGTAGACCCACTGGGGTTTCAAACCGCCGTGCCAGATCAGGAAGATGCCGCCCACGCCGGACAGGCCCAGTGCTTCGGGATCGATGGTCAAAAACGGCAAAAACGTGCCTTGGGGCGTGCGCACCCAATTGGGATCCACCGGTTTGGTGAATGTTGTCGGTTCGTCAGTGTCTTTGTCGAACAGCCCCATGGTTTTGCCTTTGCATGCTCCATTTGCGAATTCACACACGAATTCAACAGTATAATGAGGTCTGGATACCTTCTAAAACGTTAAGACAGTCATAGGGGCTGACAAGCCCACTCCAGCCATTTACGCGTTTCATCGTCCAAGAGCGGAGCGATCTTTTCAAAAACTTGGGTGTGATAAGCATTCACCCAGGCCCGTTCAGCGGGGCTTAGCAGATCGTCTTCTAATAAGGTGCGGTCGATGGGGGCCAAGGTCAATGGCTCAAACCCCATCATTTCGCGTTCAGCCCCTTTGGGCGCAGGCAACTGTTTGACGCAAATCAGGTTTTCGATGCGGATGCCGAAAGCTCCGGTTTTGTAGTATCCGGGTTCGTTGGACAGCACCATGCCTGTCGCCAGCGCAGCACCCACCCCGCGTTTGGAAATGGATTGCGGACCTTCGTGAACGCCTAAGTAGGTGCCGACCCCGTGTCCGGTGCCGTGATCGTAATCCAGTCCGACCTCCCAAAGGGCCCGGCGCGCCAAGATGTCCAACTCATAACCCTTGGTGCCGCGTGGGAAGACTTGGGTGGAAATGGCGATGTGGCCTTTGAGCACCCGGGTGAAGCGGTCGCGCATTTCCGCCGTGGGTTCGCCGATGGCGACCGTGCGGGTCACGTCGGTGGTGCCGTCCAGATACTGGGCACCCGAATCGACCAAATACAGCTCGCCGGTTTTGAGTTCGCGATCGCTGTCCTCTGTCACACGGTAGTGGACGATGGCGCCATTGGGCCCGGACCCGGAAATGGTCGGGAAGCTCAAGCCTTGGAAGTGGTCGTTTTGCGCCCGCAGGCCGTCGAGTTTTTCAGCGGCAGACATCTCCGTCACGCCCCCTTTGGGGCCCGTATTGCTGAGCCACGCCAAAAACGTGGTCAATGCGGCCCCATCACGGACGTGGGCGGCCCGCATGCCGTCGAGCTCTGCGGGCGTTTTTTTGGCTTTGGGCAGCTGGCACGGGTCCGATCCGCTCACCACTTTGGCGTCACCGTGGCTTAATCGTTCCATAATCCACGCGGGTGCGGTTTGGCTACAGACGCGCACGGCCTGTTTGTCTTGGGCCAGTTGGTCCAAGGCTGCACCCAATTGGTCGGGGGATTTCAGCGCAACGTCCGGGCCTAGGTGGTCGCGGACCTCTTCATCCAACCGTGTGGTGTCGATGAACAGCTGTGCCGAACCGTCCTTGTGCAACAGGGCATAGGCCAAAACCAGCGGGGTAAAAGGCACGTCGTCGGCGCGAAAATTGAACAGCCAAGCGATGGAATCGCCCGCAGAAATGACGGCCGCTTCGGCCCCGGCCTTGTCCAAACTTTTGCCCACCAATTCGCGTTTGGCGTCTGACGTCAGGGGGGCAAACGGGGGTTTGAGGGCTGTAACAGCGCTGGCCGGAGGGGCTGGGCGCTCGGGCCAAAACACATCGATGAGGTTTTGGCTCAAGGCCACCATTTCCGCGCCGAGGTCCTGGCAAAGGGTCTCATACCCGCTCAGTTGAGCTGGGGTGTAGAGCCAGGGGTCATACGCAAGGCGGTCCCCCGCCTTGAGGCGCTGGCGCAGCCATGCAGTGGGGCGTGTTTCGGCAATGGGGGTTGGGGTGAAATGTTTCGCATCCACTTCGTTTTGCACCTGAAGGGTATAGCGCCCATCAACGAAAACGGCGGCGTCTTCAACCATGACAACGGCGCTGCCCGCCGAACCGCTAAAGCCCGTCAGCCGCGCCAAACGCTCGTCCGACGGAGGTAAATATTCGCTTTGAAAAGCATCCGCATGGGGCACCAAATAGGCCGCAATGCCGTCCGCCTTCATGCGACCACGCAGCTTTGCCAGCAAGGTCGGGTCATAAGCGATGGGATCGGTGTGGGTCATTGTTGCCTCAAAATAATAGGTTAAGCCTTAAGAACTTAGGGTTGGAACCGCAGGAACACAAGTTAAGGACTGTATAACGAAGGCATGTATTTAACGCATAGCAGCTGTGGAAATTCAGCAGTTTTGCTGCGCTGCACACTGAATATACTTTGATCACACCTCCCCCCAAATGGACCGATGACAACATTGGCCAATAAAAAGAGAGTGATGAAAATGTACATCAAAAGCGATGCTGATGAAAAAGACCTCATCGAACAAGCCATCCGTGATGCCGAACACGCCCGCAACGAATACGTCCACACAAATGTTTTTGCGTTTTTCGCCGGATTGAAATCCTGGCTGATCACCACCTTGGGAGCCCGCAAATCCAAGAACGCTTCGGCATCTCCCAACGCACAAGCGACGCTCTAAGTTAACCGTTTTCGCGCTTGGCCGGGTCGCTGCAATTCGGCGACAACCGGGGCGTGGTACGATTCCGGCGCACCGGAGATCGCGGCAGGGCTGCCGACTTCATCGTGCAAGGCTTCGTTATGGCATTCCACGCTGACGAGCCACCCCAACAGTTGCTGTGAAACCAAGATGTGATCGGCCATGTGCGGTCGGCCCCGGTGAATAACGGAAAAACGCTGGCTTTCGGGCAGACTGCGTTCCGCCGCCACAAGCATGCGCGGCGCAAAAGCGCCGTCGCCGGTGTCTTCTTCGTCGCCGCGAATGATGCGCACGGGCGATTCGGCGTCGCCGGAATTAAAATCCCCCATTACGGCGACCAGGGCGTCTTCGTCCATATCGAACAGGCGGTCCAAAAAGGTCCGCACTTCCAAGGCTTGCCCGGCGGCTTTGACGGTGGCGAGGAAAAAGCCTTCCGCCCAGCCGGGCATGCTTTTCCAGTTGTGCGGGCCGCGCTTTTGCCCGGGCACGTAAGCGGCGCGGGGTGCGCGCAGGTGCACGTTCACCACCACCATTTTGTGCCCACCGCCCAAATCCAGGTCCGCATACAAAAACGGACGGTCCCACTGAACGGGTGCGGGTGCGTCTTGGGGCGGGTCGGATGTGGCGGCACGATACAACGGCGGTTCCACCAAATGGTTCCAGATCTCTTGGGTGGCCAAAATGGGGAAGCGGGACAAAATCACCAAGTTATGGCGGTCGCGCACACCTTTGCCGGACGGGCTTTGGGTGGCGGCGCGGTGAAAATTTTCGTAGGCCGTGCCTTTGAGCACGTCGTCCAAAGCGCTCAAACTGCGCTTGGTCTTGTCGGTGTTGAGCTGGCCGTTGACCTCTTGCAAGCACAATACATCGGCGCGCAGGCGTTGGAGTTGCGGGCGGAGCGCACGCACGCGGGCGTCGAGGTTGCCACGCGCGCGCGGCGGACCGTCCAGGCTTTCCATATTAAAGGTTGCAATGCGTATGGGTTCAGCTTTCGCCATGGGGGATCTCTCCTCCCCCTATAATACCAGACGCGACGCGGGGAAGTGTATGGAAACGGTGGTGCCCAGGTTGGGCTCGGACACAATGTCCATGTGGGCGTCGTGCAGCTCGACAAAGCTTTTGGTGAGCGGCAGGCCCAGGCCGGTGCCTTCGTACTTGCGCGTCAGTTTGCTGTCGACTTGGCCAAACGGGGTCAGTGCGGTGACGATGTCGTCGGTATGCATGCCGATGCCGGTATCGGCAACGGCGATGACCAACTCGTCATTGACAGTCTGGCGGGCGGTGACGGTGACTTGTCCGTTTTCCGGCGTAAATTTCACGGCATTGGACAACAGGTTCAACAACACTTGTTTGATGCGTTGCGGGTCCACCATCAAATCGGGCAAGCCGTCAGCGATTTTAACCTTCAGTTCCAAATCGGCGGAACGCGCACGGTCTTGTACCAAGCGGGTGGCGGAATGGATCAGATCGTCCACTTGGGCGCGTTCGGGGTGCAGTTCCATCTGCCCCGCTTCGATCCGCGACACATCCAAGATGTCGTTGATAACATCCAACAGGTGCGAGCCCGAATCGCGGATGTTTTCGATGTATTCGCCATAGCGCGCTTCCAGCGGGCCGAACAATCCCGCCAGCATCACGTCCGAAAACCCGATGATGGCATTGAGCGGCGTGCGCAGTTCGTGGGACATGTTGGCCAAAAACTCGGTTTTGACGCGGTTGGCGATTTCGGCGCGTTCCTTGGCGTCGATCAGTTGATGGCGCGCCTGGATGCGTTCGGTAATGTCGCCGACGGAACCCGCCATTCGATAAACATAGCCGGCTTTGTCGCTGATGGCCTTGCCCGAAATCCTAATCCAACGTTCCGAGCCGTCTTTGTGACGCAGGCGGCATTCGTGTGAAAAGTTGTCGGTGAAGCCTTTGAGGTGGGCGATTAATTTTTCGTGGTAGGTGGGACGGTCGTCGGGATTGATCATGCCCAGCCACAAATCCGCCTTGATGAACGGATTGTTGTAGCCCGTCAGTTCACAAATTTGGGACGAGATATAGAGCTGGTCCGACGTCACATCCCAGTCAAAGATGCCCTCGCCAGCCCCGCGGATAGCCAGGGCGTAGCGTTCTTGGCTTTCTTGCAGTTGATCTTCGGCGGCTTTGCGATCCGTGATGTCGCGCACCACGCCAATGAACAAGGAACGCCCGTCGCGTTTGAGCTCAGAGATGGCCAAATCGATGGGGAACTCAGACCCGTCTTTACATGTGGCGATGGTTTCACGGCCCGTACCGATAATACCGGCTTGTCCTGTTTCTTTGTAGCGCTGGATGTAGCTGTCGTGGTTGTCGGCGAACTGCTTGGGCATGAGTTTCGAAACATTACGTTGCAAAACTTCTTGGGCATCGTAACCAAAAATGCGTTCCGCTGATCGGTTGAAGGACTGCACCATCCCCGCTTCGTCGATGGTGATGATGCCGTCAACCACGGTGTCCATGATGCCTTGCAGTTGGAAATCGCGGTTGATCAGGGCTTCGGCGGCGCGTTTGCGTTCCGAGGTGTCGCGTGCCACCAACATAACGGTCTGTAACCCTCGATCCGAAAACGGCAGGGCGGCCAGCTCCGCGTCCATGGCAGTGCCGTCGACACGAATGATGCGCATGGGCGTCCAGTGTTCGTCGAACAGTTCTTTAACGTCGTCGCGCACGATGGAACGAAAATCGGGGTGCAGGAAGTCTTCGAATTTTTTGCCGATAAACCAATTGGCATCTTGTTCACCCAACATGGTCGCTCCGGCACCGTTCATTAGCGTGATCAGACCGTCGGTCACCACACAGGTCAAATCGGGTGCCATTTCCACCAGCTTGCGATAGCGGGTTTCGCTGTCCAGAAGCGTGGCTTCCATATCCTTGATGTGGGTGATGTCGGTGTGCAGGCTGATGACTTGGCCGTCGCGGGTACGTTGTTCTTGAATCCGCCACCACCGCCCACCGCGATAGATTTCTTGGTGCAGTGGTTTGGGATGCAGGCGTTCTTCCAGCTTTTCCGAAACCCAGTCTTCGATGCGTCCTTGGGCTTCTTTGATGTCTAAGCGCGAAGCGGCTTCTTGCAAGATGTCTTTCAGCGTTGCGCCGGGAATGATCAAATCGTCCAGTGCGGGATAAAGTTTCGCATACTCTTCGCTGGCCGCCGTCAAGTTGCCATCCGCGTCATAGATCACGAACGCCGCGTCCATGCCTGCGGCTTCGGCGGCGAAGCGTAGGCTGGTCTGCTTGCTGGCTTCGGCCAAGGTTGCGTTTTGGGCGAGTTTTTGGGCTTCGAAGAATTTGCGCTTGGCTTCCAATTGCGGCGTGATGTTGTGCGCTGCGCCGCGATAACCCCGGAACATGTTGTTGTCGGAATAAAACGGAATGCCCGATAGGGTAAAGTGCAAGATCTGGCCGTCGGCGGCTTCCAAGGAGCATGCGATATCGCGGAACGGCTCGCGGTTGTCTAAGTTGAAGATGACCGGGTTGTCGTCACCGCCCGCCATATCGTCGCCCAACACGACTTGTTGCAAGGTCTTGTTGACCAAGACCTCAGGTGCGTGCCCGGTGGTTTCTAAGAAACGGTCGGAAATAAACGTGATTTCTAAAATTTCATTGGTTTCCCAGATCCAATCGCCGACCGTGGACACGATGTCGTGCAGGCGCTGCTCTGGACTGTCTGGGCGCGGCGGCATCTTGATGCGCTTTTTGGGCAGCGCATCTGCGTTCGTTGCTATCACGGGGGATTTTTTCGAGCTCATGCCTGCCCAGAACCACTCTGACCTGTTGTTATGCGCCAAGATTGTTGTTTGGCTGTTCTTATAGATACCGTTTTATCAGGCTTTTTAAGCCGGGATCAACCGAACAAGCGGGAATCGTCAAAATTGGTCAACTCATTGATTTTCAGGGCCAAGCGCCCAAGTTAGGTATTTCACGGTGTCGGGGTCGTCCCATTCCAAGACCCCCAACACGCGCCCCTTGATTTCACCGTCCGCACCCAGCAGCACCGTGGTCGGCAGGCCTTCAACACCGAGCTTTTTCGAGAGCTTGCCTTTTTGGTCGTAGTAGAGGTCTAAGTTATTGAGATCGTTCGCTTCTAGAAACGGCGGAACCTTTTTAAAGGGCTTTCGGTCTTCGGAAATCGCCATGACTTCGACGCCGCTGCCCTCTAAAGCTTGGGATAATGTGTTCAGCGCGGGCATTTCGCGCACGCACGGGGCGCACCACGTGGCCCAGAAATTGATCACCACGCCACGGCCTTTGAGGCTGGAAACGGTGATTTTTTCTTTTTTCGCGTTGAAAAAGGGCGTATCAAACGCACCTTCAGCCATGACGGCTGGGCGCAGCTTGTTGGCGAGCTCCAGCGGAATTTCCATCTCGGCCGCTTCAACGCTTGCAACGCGCCCGGATATCATCACAATGGCGGCCAGTCCCCAGAGCAAAAGGCTTAGGAAAGCTTTTGTTTTTCGGGGTTGTACAGTTTTTTGAGTTTTCAGCGATGGGCTGTTTTTAAAGTCCATTTTGGGTCCAGATACCATGAGTAACGATACGCATAACGACGATAACAATTCCAATACCACCAGCACCATTTGGGGCGGACGCTTCAGCGCGGGCCCGTCGGCCGTGATGGAAGAAATCAACGCTTCCATCGGCTTTGACAAACGCTTGTATGCACAAGACATTCGCGGCTCACGCGCACACGCCCAAATGTTGTCGGCTCAGGGTATTTTAACCCAAGACGATGTCAATGCCATCCTTCAAGGTTTGGACGAGGTCGAAGCCGAGATTGTCGGCGGCACGTTCAACTTTTCGCGCGCTTTGGAAGACATCCACATGAACGTGGAAAATCGGCTGCGTGAAAAAATCGGCGATGCAGCTGGGCGTCTGCACACGGCGCGGTCTCGCAACGACCAAGTGGCGACGGATCTGAAGCTGTGGGTCCGCGATGCCCTGGACGGCTTGGACGGTGCGGTGAAAGATCTGCAAGCCGCGCTTATCGATCGGGCCGAAGAACACGCCGCTACTGTCATGCCGGGCTTTACCCACCTGCAAGCCGCGCAACCTGTGACGCTGGGTCATCATCTGTTGGCGTACACCGAAATGTTGGGCCGGGATCGTTCGCGCATTCAAGATTGTCGGGCGCGTTTGAACGAAAGCCCCCTGGGCTCGGCCGCGCTGGCGGGCACGTCGTTTGACATTGACCGCCATATGACGGCGGAGGCTTTGGGCTTTGACCGTCCGACGCACAACTCGCTGGACGCGGTCTCAGACCGTGACTTCGCCTTGGAATATCTGAGCTTGTTGTCGATTTTGAGTGTGCATCTGTCGCGCATGGCCGAAGAAATGGTGATTTGGGCGTCGCAACAGTTTGCGTTTATCCGCATTTCCGATGACTTTTCGTCCGGAAGCTCCATCATGCCGCAAAAGCGCAATCCGGACGCGTCCGAACTGGTGCGCGGCAAAGCGGGACGGGTGTTCGGCGCGTTGATGGGCATGTTGACCGTGATGAAGGGCTTGCCGCTGACGTACGGCAAAGACATGCAAGAAGACAAAGAGCCGGTGTTTGATGCGTCAGACACCGCAGAGCTCTGCGTCACCGCCATGACCGGCATGTATCAATCCGCGACGTTTAATGCGGACAACATGAAAGCAGACGCGGGCAAGGGCTATACCACTGCCACTGATCTGGCCGATTGGTGCGTGCGGGTGTTGAACCTGCCGTTCCGCGACGCCCACCATGTTACGGGTGCCGTGGTGAAATTGGCGGAAGAGAAAAATTGCGAATTGGAAGATTTGAGCTTGGACGAGTTCCGATCCATCAATCCCGGCATCACGGACGAGATCTATTCGGTGCTGGGCGTGGACAATTCCGTGTCCAGCCGCACCTCGTTTGGCGGCACGGCGCCTTCTCAGGTTCTCGACCAAGTCAAACTGGCCCGCGAAAGGTTTTTGGCATGACGCGTTTTTTTGTGATGGCGCTGTGCGCCGTAATCGTGATGGGCAGCCTCAGCGCGTGTGGGCGTAAGGGCGATCCCGAGTTCCCGGATGGATCCCAATACCCCCGCGATTATCCCAACAATTAGGCTTAAAGAAGCAGCCCGATGGATTACTTTACCTACAAAGACGGCGAAATGTATGCCGAAGACGTGGCCTTGCGCGATCTGGCCGACCAAGTCGGCACGCCGTTTTATGTCTATTCCACAGCGACGCTGGAACGCCACTTCGACGTTTTTAACGCAGCCCTAGATGGTTTGGGTGCGTTGGTGTGTTTTGCGGTCAAAGCGAATTCGAACCAAGCGGTGATCAAAACCTTGGCCGGGCGTGGCGCAGGTGCGGACGTGGTGTCGGGCGGTGAGCTGACCCGTGCGCTCAAAGCAGGCGTGCCTGCGGATAAAATCGTTTTCTCCGGGGTGGGCAAAACTGACGATGAAATCCGTTTGGCGTTGGAAAGCTCCATCAAGCAAATCAACGTGGAATCCGAACCTGAGTTGGAGCGCATCAACGATGTGGCCAATGGGCTGGGCAAGGTTGCCAACGTGACCTTGCGCGTCAATCCGGACGTGGACGCCAAAACCCACGAAAAGATTTCAACGGGTAAGCTTGAAAATAAATTCGGCATTGAATGGACCCGCGTGAACGGCGTCTATCAGCGTGCCCATAACATGACCGGCGTGAAAATTCGCGGCTTGTCCATGCACATTGGATCTCAATTGTTGGACTTGCAGCCGTTTCGCGAAGCCTATACGCGCGCCGCTGAAATGGTGGCAGAGCTGCGCCAAGCGGGCATGGTGGTGGATGTCTTGGACATCGGTGGTGGCTTGGGCATTCCGTACTTCGAAGAAGAAGAAGACCAAGCGCCCACACCAGAAGCCTACGCCCAAGTGGTGCGTGAAACCCTGGGCGATTTGGGCGTTGAGTTGGTGTTGGAACCCGGGCGCATGATCGCGGGCAACTCCGGCATTTTGGTGAGCCGTGTGGTCTTCGTCAAAGAAGGCACGACCAAGACGTTCTTGATTGCGGACGCAGGCATGAACGATTTGATCCGCCCCACTCTCTACAGCGCGTTTCATAAAATTGAGCCAGTGAAAGACCCCCAAGACGGGGCGGCGTTGATCAACGTTGATATCGTCGGCCCCATTTGCGAAACCGGGGATACGTTTGCGAAAAATCGCAAATTGCCGAAAATGAAAGCGGGCGATTTGTTGGTGATGCGCACGGCGGGTGCCTACGGTGCGGTCCAGGCCAACACCTACAACACCCGTGCCTTGATCCCAGAAGTCATGGTCAACGGCGACAAATGCGCCATCGTGCGGGAACGCTTGGACGTCGAAGACATCATTGCGCTGGATAAAGTTCCGGACTGGTTAGCGGACTGATCCATTAAGTGCGGTTGCATTGTTGGACTGCTTTTCAAGGACCTTTGCAATGCGGACTGCTTTTTGGCGTGTCGCTTTGATGTTGAAGGCATGGTTCCAGGGATCAGTATCACACTGGGCAAGCATCGTTTCACCGAGCGAGATGAAATCATCAACCTTTTTTACGTCTTTTTCCAGCATCGCAAGTTCTGCCTCAGCCAACGCGACAAAAACAGCGAGGTTTGGGTCTCCTTGAGTTTGCAGCTTTTGCATTTCAGCCAAATGTTTACGGGCTTTATTCGCGTTGAGATCATCGACGCATAAGGTGACGAGATTGCTGAGACAAACCATCCGTTCTTCAATCTCGTTCTCAGGCAGCCAGGTCAACAGCCGGTTGGAAATTAGTCTTGCAGTACCCTTATGCCCAGCAAGGTCCAAAAAATAAGTGTGCATGCGCAACGATTCCAAAAGCAGCGGAAAGGTTCCTGTGCGCAAAAAATAGTATGCAGAAATAGCGCTGTGTTGAATGGCCTCGTCGAGCAGCGCTGGAGAAAACTGTTTTCTTATGCGCAACTCAAACTCTCGCGCCATCAACAGGTGCCAAAGAACAAGCCCCCAAATGGCGCCGGACTTGCGAGAGATACGCCGGATTTTTGCGCGTGCGCGGGCCATACCCTTAAAATCATCTTGCGAGTGATACATGCCGAACTCACCTTCGGCATACATCAAAAATATATCTGGACTTTGGGCCATGATGTTTTCACCACCACACTTGTTGTGAATGAACGACTGTTCGATGGTTTCGAAGCCTTGTTTAATGTCTCCCATTTCCAGTTGGATAAAGGCTTGAGCCATGGACAAGTCATGGCAAGCATCGGGGGTCTGGGCAGGTGGCGCCTGAAACGTTTGACACAGTTCGTGGGCAGACGTAATGCCGTTTTCATAAAATTCTCCGACGACTTGCTCATAGATGCTTTCATGTCTTGGTACGTCTGCTTCTTCCTCATCATCAGTGTTGCTGGGATTACCAGGATCGAAAAACAGCATCGTTTCCCCAAAAGCGTCTTCGTTTATCAAACGGTGAGCAATGTCTTTGCGCTCTTCAACTGTGAGCTCCAGAAACGAAAAGCTTTCGGTGAAATCTGACAGGTTCATATGGGTCAGTTCACCGGGGTTTATATCCGCATATAGGTCTTGAAGAATGCGGTGTCCTTTTGCATATGCGGGGCCAAATGCCCAGGTCAAAAAGCGTTCTAACGAAGGGGCTTTGACACGATAAACACGGCAATCGGGATTGTTGTTTTTGATATTGGACAAGCAAAGCCCAACAAAGTCCGTGGTACGGTCCGCAGGCAGAATACAAGGTTCACTGTGACGAATTTCACGCCGGCTGACACGTGTGCACGCGGGATCGAAGTCAAACCAAATCAATTCGTCCCCACTGAAGTGCTGCTCCAATAAAGGAACTACATCGAAGCTGTCTGATGAGGAATAGCCCATGACAAATAGCGTTTTTTGCGCGCAATCGGTTACAAACCAATCGACGAACTTGGGCATATGCTCAAAGGCAAGACCAATTGAACCGATCTGGTTTAGGGTGGCTTTTGGATTGTGATTACCGCCACGCATTGGTCTTGGAAAAGAGCCGTGAAGTTTTATGAGGTTTGTGTCGGATGGAGGAACCTGGGCGCGAGGTGAAAGCAAGTGGGTTTGACATGGGACTTCGTTGAAGTCTTCGGTCTCTTCAAATCGTGTGTCGAAGTTCGTGGTTAAAATGCGGTTCCCGCGCTGGCTAAGCAGGGCTAAAAAAAGATGCGTCGAATTCGATACGCCCGCTGTTTCCAAGACCCTCAAATGTTTCACAATTGAAGGTGTCGGTTGCGCAATCGCTTGGATCACGGCCTCAAATCTCAAAAAATCGAACGGAGTGTGTCGGTTGCCGGGGCGGGCACGTTCGTGAAGTCGGTCAAGCAGGGTTTGATCTCCTGCGCTAAGCCATTCAAAAATGACATCTAAAATCGGACCTGCCGGTGGGATACACGACGGGCTATCAATGCTGATTCCAGCACCAACTAAAAACCGGAGCTGTCCGCGTTCTCGTAAATCTGTGAAATGTTGCAAACAATTATTTTTGGACATCGCTGGGATCGAGTGTTGCGTTCATAGACGACGCTTTAGGGGCCATAGGTCTTGGAGAATCAAAAGTGGAACGTATAAAAGCATATTAGCGGGCTCGCTTGGCGGCCTGCACGGCAACCTCCAAGCCGTTTAAGAACTCAGATCGGTCTGTCTTGGAAAAGGGCCGGGGGCCACCGGTGATTTCGCCGGTTTCGCGCAAGGTCTGCATCAGTTCGCGGTTGGCCAATGCCATGCCGATGGCATTTTGTGTAAAGCGCTCGCCATTGGGTTTGATGGCTAAGGCGCTGACCTCTAAACAGCGCGCAGCCAGCGGGATGTCGTTGGTGACGCAAATGTCGGCGGCTTGGATGTTGTCGGCAATCCAGTCGTCCGCTGCATCGGGGCCACTGGGCACGATGTGCAGAGAGATCAGCGGATTTTGACGCGGGCGAATGCCGCCGTCCGACACCATGATGACTTTGAGTTGGTGACGTGTCGCCACGCGCTCGACTTCGTCCTTGACCGGACAGGCGTCGGCATCGACGTAGATGGTGGGTTTAACGGTCATGGGATGGGCTCAAATATTTGGCGGCTTCTTCGTTGGTGGCGAAGCGCAGGTTTGCCGTGCGGGCGGTGGCGGGGATGTTCGTGATCTCAATCCGGTACGGGACCGTTCCTCCGGGCTTCAACATGGTTTGTTTAAGCCCGGTGGTTTGGGTGAGAAGGACTTTGCCCCCGCCGTCCACAAGCTCTATGAGCATCGGAGGGACTGCAACGTCTAGGGTGGTGATGTTATCGATCCGGCCGGAAAAGATGAAAAAATCCATGCCGTTGCGGATTTCGCGTTGCGGAGGTTGTTTGTGGATAGCCAAGCCCTGCCCAGGATCATTGTCGGCCCCGGTCAGCGCCTCCATCTTTTTGGCGAAATTGGCGCCGAATTTCCAGGTTGATTGGACTTCAGCGTTGTAGACAAGACCGACAAAGGCCAACACGACGAACCAAAATGGGATCAGCAGCTTGAGCATAAGACCAGCGCGATTGTCGTTACGGGCGCGCGGGCGAAGGACGCTCCGGCGGCGATGCGCCTGCCCCACTAAGGTCTTGGTCTCAGCGGACCCATTGGGGGCCTCGTTGGTGTCGTGAAAGTCTTCGACGCTCATCAACGATGTGGGGACGGGGTGCGCATCGTCTTCGTCCCAAGAACCGTCTTCTCGCATGTGGTTGCGTTCGTCATCGACAAGGGAGGTTGGGGCGTCGTGGGTGCGATCGGTGCCATAGATACGGTCTAAGTCTGCTTCCGTGACGACCTGTGCCTCACCCAGTTCAATGGTGGGACCTCCTAGGGGCGGTGTCGGGGGCTTATTGGTTGTCACCTTCGGCACCGCCAGCGGCGGCTTCTTCTTCACTTAAGAAACGTAAGTTTGCCGTGCGCGCCGTGGCCGGGGCGTTTTCGACTTCGATCTTATAAGGGATGCTTTCGCCCGGGCCCAACTGGTCTTTGGCCAGCGTTTCCGTTTGGCGGCGAATGATTTTGTTTGCCCCGTTGATGATTTCCAGATGCAGTGGTGGCACCATGATCGGCTGTTCGGTGATGTTTTGGATGGTGCCTTGGAAGATAAAGATATCAACACCGTCGCGCACTTCGCGCTGCGGGTTCGATTTGTTGATGGCTAAGCCTTCGCCGGGTTCGACATCCTCTAAGAGGGCATAGAGCCCTTTTGCATCCGGGTACATGTCGATGATCATGTCCTTCATCGCGATGCCACCGCCGGCAATGGCGATGAACAGAACGGCGAAGGTGATGCCGATGATTTTGCCTGCGGACGATTTCTTTTCGGGCTTGGCAATTTTGAATTGCGGCTTGCCCATGGGAATTTCGTCGTCATCCGGTTCCATCAGCGGTTCGCTCAGGCTGTCGGGAATCGGGTCTTGGTCTTCGTCCTCGATGCCCAGATCGGAAATGTCGATGGTTTCGGCTTGGTCCTCATCGATGTTGTCGAGCATATTTGCGACCGGATCGGGGTCGTCGTCGGAATCGAACAAATTGTCCAAATCGTCTTGAGACAGATCAGCGTCCGGTTCGGGCTCTGGCTCTGGTTCCGGTTCGGGCTCCGGCATGGGCTCGGGTTCGGGCTCCGGTTCCGGGAAAGGTTCCGGTTCGGGCTCGGGTTCGGGCTCCGGCATAGGTGGTGGCGGCGGCGGTGGTGCGGGCTGCGGATCGGCCATCACAGGTGCGGGTTGCACCGGTTGAGGCGGCGGCGGCGGGGGTTCGGGGAACGTAACGTGTTGTTCGCGAACCTCAACCGAATGGACCACGGATTGCTGCCATGTGTAGCCACAGCGGTTACAACGCATCATGGACCCCGTTGGCGCAATCGCCCCGGGCTTAATGTCGTAATGCGTTCCGCAGTTTGGACAGGTAATAATCATCGCAGCACAATCTGTAATAACCTCTAACCTTTATAGGTGGTTAGAGGGGGTAAGGCAAGCCAACCCTCACCCTGGTTATGGACTTCTTAAGCCTGCTCGTGCCATCGTATGGCCCACAGGCGATTCGCACCTTATATTGTGCCAAAAAGTATTAAGGAATTCCTCCTTTGGAAATGGACCCGTCCGTCCCCATTGCGCGATTTGAAAACGTCGGCTTGCGCTACGGCCTTGGGCCGGAGGTGCTGCAAGACGTGAGTTTCGAGCTCAGTCCCGGATCTTACCACTTTTTGGTGGGGCCTTCGGGGGCAGGCAAATCGTCCCTGTTGAAGCTTATGTACCTGGCGCACCGCCCCTCTCGGGGCTTGGTCAATTTGTTTGGCTGCGAAATCGCCACGGCCACGCGCGCCGAATTGCCCGCTTTGCGCCGTTCCATCGGCGTGGTGTTTCAGGAATATCGCCTGCTGGACCACCTTTCCACCTTTGACAATGTCGCGTTGCCGCTGCGTGTGGCTGGGTTTAAAGAAACCGATATACGCCGTCATGTGGAAGAATTGCTGGTTTGGGTCGGCCTCAAAGACCATATGAGCGCGCGCCCCCCGACCTTGTCGGGCGGTCAAAAGCAGCGTGCTTCCATTGCGCGCGCCGTGATCGCGCGTCCGCGCTTGCTGATGGCGGATGAGCCCACCGGTAATGTGGACGACCGCATGGGCTATCGTTTGATGCACTTGTTTGATGAACTCAACAAGCTGGGCACGACCGTGGTGGTCGCGACCCATAACGAATCCATGGTGCGTGAGCTGGGCCATCCGGTGATGCGTCTTGAGAAAGGCAGCCTCACCATCACGCCGGGAACCAAGTCTGGGGGTGCGTCTTGATGTTTTCGCGCCGCACCGATTTGCCGTTGGATCAAGATTCGCTCAGCCGCTTTTTGCCGTGGCTGATTGCTTTCATGGTGTTTTTGGCCGCCATGGCGCAGTCGGGCCTGATTGCCCTAGATGAGCTGGCCCGGCGTTGGGACACCGGCATGGCGGCAACGCTGACCGTGCAAATTCCGGCCGATCCCAATGGATCCCAAGCCGACAACGCACGGCGTTTGCAGCGCGCCATGAACTTGATTTCCCAAACCCGCGGTGTGGTCAGCGCCGAAGTGGTCAGCGAAGCCAAGGTCCTCAAATTGCTGAGCCCGTGGCTTGGCCAAGTCAACGCCACCGACGTTCCGTTGCCGCGCTTGATCGATGTGGAAACGGATGCGGAAGCTGGGCTCGACATTCGGGTGTTGGAACAATCGCTCACCCGCGCCATCAAGGGCGCACAGGTGGACGATCATGGCATTTGGCTGGCGCGCTTGATTCAGATGGTGCGGTCCCTGGAAGCGTTCGCGGCCTCTGTCTTGGGGCTGATTTTATTGGCGGCGACGGGCACCGTTGTGTTTACCACGCGCACGGGTCTGACCGTTCACCGCGAAGCCATTGAAGTGTTGCACCTGACCGGCGCGCAGGACAGTTATATCGCTAAACAGTTCGCTGGGCGGGCCTGGGCCATGGGGCTCAAGGGCGGCTTGATCGGTATTGTTTTGGCGGTGCCGACATTGATTTTTTTGGGATATGTTGCAGATCGGCTGGAGGCGGGTATGCTGCCCGATATGTCCATGCCGCTGGCGGGCTGGATCGCGCTGGGGGTATTGCCGTTGGCTGCGGGACTGGTCGCCGGGCTGACGGCGCGCATCACCGTGATGCGGACCTTAAAGAGGATGATTTGAGATGACCCGCCCCCCGTTTCGACGCCGCGCACAACACACCATATCCCGCATCGGCGGGGCCTTGATTTTGCTGGCGGGCATTTGGGGTGCGGGTTTGTTTAAGTACGCCGACGCCATCCCCACCCAAGTGGACGACACCACCACCAAGACCGACGCCATCGTTGTGCTCACGGGAGGCAGTGGGCGGCTGGACGAAGGTTTAAAGCTGCTCAATGAGGGCGCGGCTGAAAAGCTCTATATCTCCGGTGTGTATAAAGGCGTTGATATGCGTGCCTTGTTGGAGCATTACCGCCAAAACCCGGACGAGCTGAATTGCTGTGTCAGCATCGGGTACGCCGAAGACACCATCGCCAACGCCACCGAAACCCACGACTGGGTGGAACAAAACAACATTCAAAGCGTGCGCTTGGTGACGTCGGGCTATCACATGCCGCGTTCGGTCTTGGAGTTCAACCACGCCATGGCGGATATGGAGCTGGTCGAACATCCCGTGTTCCCCCCCCACGTGAAACAAGATCAATGGTGGGCGTGGCCCGGAACCACGGGATTGATCGTTGGCGAATACAATAAGTTTCTTTTGGCCTGGGTTCGCCATAAGATCATGGCGTTGTTCCATAAGTAAGAGATCTCCCCGTATATGCTGCTCACCACCATCCGTTCGATTATTTACAACCTGACGTTTTTTATCGGCGGCTGCGTGATGTCGGTCGTCATGCTGCCGACTTTGCTGTTGTCGCGCTCAAAGGTGCAAGGCGCGCTCGCCGGCTGGTCTGGGTTGGTGTATTGGGGATTGCGCAACATCATCGGTCTGAGGTGGGAGGTACGCGGCCTGGAAAACCTGCCCGATGAACCGTGCGTCTTTGCGTGCAAACATCAAAGCGCTTGGGAGACGGGGATCTTCTATCACATCTCTCAAGACCCGGCGTACATCTTGAAAAAAGAGCTTCTGTCCATACCGCTTTTTGGTTGGTATTTGACCCGTTCCGGCGCCATCGCCATCGACCGTAAAGCGGGGGCATCGGCCTTGAAGGGCATGGTGAACGGTTCCAAGGCCCGCATAGCGCGGGGCCAAAACGTGGTGATCTTTCCCGAAGGCACACGCTCGGCCCCCGGTAAACCCGGAACTTATCATCCCGGTGTGGCGGCCATTTATAAAGGCGTGGATGCACCGTTGGTTCCCGTGGCCCTGAACTCGGGCCTGTTTTGGCAGCGCCGCAGCTTTTTGAAACGCCCCGGTGTTATCACCGTCGAAATCTTGCCGCCCATCGAAAAGGGGCTTGATCGCAAGACGTTTATGAAGACCTTGCAGGCCAATATCGAAGACGGCTCCAACCGCTTGATCGACGAGGCCCGCGCGATTTATCCCCTCGCTTTGCCGGCACCGAAAGACGATAACGGCGAGAGTTCTTAACCCGTCTCAACATTCCATAGCAACGCATTGAAACTGCCACTCTTTTACCCTGTGGATAAAGTAGTGGATTTTTCTGCTCGGGTATTTGTCGGTTTGTCCACATCCCCCTGGGGATAAGCGGTGCACGAAATAGGATAGCTTGTGCGTGCGCTCATGCGTCCAATGTGTAGGATGCAGCCTCAAGACTTCGTTCTCCGTCCGTCGAAGAGAAACAAAGAGAGAACATTTCTTGACCAAAGCCCGTTCGGGGCGTACACTTAGGGGATCAACGACATAGAAACATCTTATGTTTCAATAGGTTGACAAAACCCGGCTCCGGTTGGGCGCGGCTGCGTCCGGTTTGGGGCCGCAGGTGTGCGTTTCCATCGATAGAACGCCGAGTTTAAGCAGGAGCAACCCCCGCCATGGTGCCGCAAACGCCAATGCTTCCCATCTCCCAACACATTTGGGACATGAAATACCGCCTCAAAGGCGCGGATGGGCGAGCTGTGGACAAATCCATCGACGACACGTGGCGTCGTGTGGCTAAGGCCTTGTCTTTGGGTGAGATTGAGGCCACCGAGTGGGAGCAGCAGTTCTACGAAATCATGGCCGATTTCAAGTTTTTGCCGGCCGGGCGCATCATCGCCGGCGCGGGGGTGGAACGCAACGTCACCCTGTTCAATTGCTTCGTCATGGGCGACATCCCCGATTCCATGGGCGGCATTTTCGACCAGCTCAAAGAAGCCGCACTGACCATGCAACAAGGCGGCGGCATCGGTTACGATTTTTCCTCGCTCCGCCCACGCGGGGCCGAGGTGAAAAAGATCGGCGCGGATGCGTCGGGACCCCTGTCGTTCATGGACGTGTGGGACAGCATGTGCCGCACCATTATGTCCGCCGGATCTCGTCGGGGTGCGATGATGGGTGTGATGCGCTGCGACCATCCCGACATCGAAGCCTTCATCGAAGCCAAACAAGAACCGGGGCGGCTGCGCATGTTCAACCTGTCGGTCTTGGTTACCGACGATTTCATGGACGCGGTTAAAGCGGACGAAAGCTGGGACTTGGCGTTTGACGGCGAAGTCTACAAGACGCTTCCCGCGCGCGATCTGTGGGATCAGATCATGCGCGCGACCTATGCGTATGCAGAGCCGGGGGTGATCTTTATCGATCGCATCAACCGCCTCAATAATCTCAATTACTGCGAAACCATCCACGCCACCAATCCTTGCGTGACGGCAGACACTTGGGTGCAGACGTCCGCAGGCCCGCGTCAGGTGGGCCAGCTTGTCGGCACGCGCTTTGAAGCCCTCGTCGATGGTGAGCCGCATGCAACCGCGGACGCAGGTTTTTTCTCTACGGGAACAAAAGACGTTTTGCGACTGGTGACGTGTGACGGTCATGCTTTGCGCCTGACGTCGAATCACTTAGTGCGCAGGGTTAAGCACAAAACCCGTGATGTTCTGGAAACGGCTTGGGTCGAAGCTGGGCAACTTGTTCCAGGTGATGAAGTGATGTTGCACGACCACCGCGGTGCAGAAGGCTGGGCCGGAACCGGCACCCAGGGCCAAGGCTACTTGTTGGGCCAGTTGGTCGGCGATGGTGTTCTCAAAGAAGACAAAGCTGTGTTGAGTGTGTGGATGCCCCCTTTAGCGGTCAATGGCGGTGGCAACGGTGCACCGGGCGTCCATGCAGTGATGGATGCCACCTTGGAAGCTGTCAAAGAGTTTCCCACGCGGGCTGATTTCCAGGGATGGTCCGAGGTCCCCGGGCGCAACGAATTCCGTTTGAGCTTTGCGGGCCTGCAGGCTTTGGCGTTCGACTTCGGCATGTCCCCGGGCAATAAAGTAGTTGGGCCTAAGGTCGAAGCGACCTCATCCGTTTTCCATATGGGTTTCTTGCGCGGCTTTTTCGACGCCGATGGTTCGGTCCAAGGTACGCAAAACAAAGGTGTGAGCGTCCGCTTGGCCCAAAGCGCCCTGGACAGATTGCAAGCTGTGCAACGCATGTTGTTGCGCCTGGGCATCAGCTCCACAATCTATCAAGACCGCCGCCCTGCCGGGCCGCGCGCCCTGCCGGACGGTCAAGGGGGACTTCGCGACTACGACTGTGCCGCTCAGCATGAGCTGGTGATTTCCGGCGAAAACTTGGGCGTCTTCCAAGACCGTGTCGGGTTTGCCGACACCGAAAAAATGGCGAAGCTTGACGCCGCATTATCCAGCTACAAACGGGCTTTGAACCGAGAACGTTTTATCACTGAGGTTCAAGATATTGCTGCCGACGGGCAAGAAGAAGTCTTCGACGTTCAAGTGCCGGGCAAAAATGCTTTCGACGCCAATGGGCTCTATGTGCACAACTGTGGTGAACAGCCGCTGCCGCCTTATGGGGCGTGCTTGTTGGGTTCGGTCAACTTGGCGCGCATGGTCAACGATCCGTTCACCGACGTTGCCGACATCGACATTCCGTCTTTGGCGCGCTTGGTCAAAACCGCCGTGCGCATGATGGACAACGTCATTGACGTGTCGCGCTTTCCCCTAGAAGAACAACAAAACGAAGCCCGCGCCAAACGCCGCATCGGCTTGGGCGTAACGGGTCTGGCCGACGCTTTGATCATGTGCAATGCACGCTATGGGTCGGCGCGTGCGGTGACATTGACCGAGACCTGGATGAAAGCCATTGAGCGCGCTGCTTATCTGGCGTCGACCGAGCTCGCCCGCGAAAAAGGGCCGTTCCCGCTGTTCGACGGTGAAAAATATTTAGGCGGCGAAATGATCCAGGGCTTGGACACGGACGTGCAAGAGGCCGTGCGCGACTACGGCATTCGCAACGCGCTGATCACGTCTATTGCGCCTACGGGCACCATCTCGTTGTTTGCCGACAATGTGTCCAGCGGACTGGAACCGGTGTTCAGCTTCAAATACACCCGCCACGTTTTGCAGCCCGACGGCTCGCGCAAAGAAGAAGAGGTCGCGGACTACGCGTATCGCATGTTCAAAAAGCTGCGCGGCGAAAACGCAACCCTCACCGACGCGTTTGTGGACGCCCAAAGCCTCAGCCCCAAAGACCACTTGGTGATGCAGGCGGCGGTGCAGAAATATGTGGATAGCTCGATATCTAAAACCATCAACTGCCCCGAAGAAATCAGCTTCGACGCGTTCAAAGACATCTACATGGAAGCTTATGATTTGGGTCTCAAGGGCTGCACCACGTACCGCCCCAACGATGTGACGGGCGCTGTGTTGGAGGTCAAGGGCGACAAAAAATCCAAGGCCAAAGAACCCGAACAGCCGAGCCTGCCGTTCGACAAACCCGCCGCCCAAGTCAAACCCAAAGACGAAGGCGACAGCGGCGCCATCCACCGCATGTTCGAACCCCTGGAACGCCCGGAATTCTTGAAAGGCCACACCTACAAGCTCAACTGGCCGGAAAGCGAGCACGCGCTCTACGTCACCATTAACGATTTCTTGGACGATGGCCGCGAACGCCCGTTTGAAGTCTTCATCAACTCCAAAAATATGGAGCACTACGCCTGGACGGTGGCTCTGTGCCGCATGATCTCCGCCGTGTTCCGCCGGGGTGGGGATGTGTCGTTCGTGGTGGAAGAGCTGAAAAACGTGTTCGATCCCCGCGGCGGCCACTGGGTCGGCGGCAAGTACGTGCCGTCTTTGTTGGCGGCTTTGGGCGAAGTGATCGAACGCCACATGATCGCCATCGGGTTCCTCAAAACCGACGACGGCTTCAACGACACGGAATCCGAAGCCCAAGTGGTGAACCTCAACGCCGCCCCGTCTGCGGGAGAGGGCGAAGACGACCACCCCCACAATCGCGGCATGCGCTTCTGCCCCAAATGCAACCAACCGGGCCTAATCCAACAGTCCGGGTGTGACACGTGTTTGGAGTGCGGGTATTCGAAGTGCGGGTAAACCCCAATAGTCCGAATAATGATTTTGCCGTAATCTAGTCCCAACAAAAAGGGGAGTAGAAGACATGAACTTTTTCGTGAAGGTTGGTGCTGGGGTCGCCGTGGCGCTGTTGATTGCGGGCGCGGTTGAAGCTGCCCCCATGCGGTCAGACGGTATTCACACCCAAGACTGGATGAAGTCCGACAGCTTCTTGGATTTGAAAGAAGATCTGACCGAGGCCCTGGATGCGGGCCGGGATCTGGTCATTATCTTTGAACAGCCCGGCTGTGGTGCGTGCAAACGGTTGCATGAGGTTAACTTTGTCGAGCCCGCGTTGGTCAAAACCATCACAGAAAATTTTGATGTGTTGCAGATCAATCTCTACGGCAATGTCACCGTCACCGACTTTGACGGCGAAGAGCTGAGCGAGGGCGACTTCGCCATTAAGCACCGCGTCAACTTCACCCCCACCACCATGTTCATCGGTGAGGACGGCAAAGAGGTCTTCCGCCTGCCCGGCTATTTCAAACCGTATTATTACCAAAGCGGCTTTGAATTCGTCATGGACGGCGCCCCGCAAGAAGGCCAGGTGTTCCCCCGTTGGCTCAAAGCCAAACGCGCCAAATCCACCACCGAATGAATCCATCCCTAGAACTGAACAGTTCATTTGTAGGGATGGCAAGCGCGACTGCGCGCCGGCGCTTATGCGCCGTGAGCCAAGGGTTTCGCAGAAACTCGCCCGGCGTTTGAGGGGCATAAGGCAAAGCCTTAACTCAATCCACTCATAAACAGCAGGGCGCCAACCAGCAAAAACAGCCCCAATCCCACCATGGCGATGCCAAACCCGAAGTAGACGGCTTGGACCACCTTGGGCGGTTGTTGAACAGCCATGTGTTTGAGCTGGTCGGTGGCTTCCAAGCGCCCGATCCAGTTTGGGTGTTCGTCGCGCATGTGCTCGACGTCGGCGGCCCCGTGGAATACATGGTCGGACAGGGGGAAGGCGCGCGGGCGGTAGCTCTCAATAAAGAAGTGCACCACGAAGATATGCGCCATGGCCAGCAGCGCTTCGATTTTGTGCACCCAACGCGCCACGTTTAAAATCCAGCCGTCCAGATACTGAGCGGCCACCACCGGGTCGAACATGACAAGACCGGTCACGCCGACAATGATTGTTCCCCACCACAGAGCCCAATAGTCGAACTTTTGCCACCACGCCCAGCGGTCGAACGCCGGGTGTTCGGCGCGGCCCACCAGCCATTTGAGGTGATGCCAAAAGGCACGAAAGTCGGACAAGCGCCACACCAGGCTGTCGGGGCTTTTCAAGCTGCCCGGCTGGGTCCAGTCCACCTGTTGCAGGATGTAGACAATGTGCACCACAAACAACAGCATGAGGCTCAGCCCAACCACCCGGTGCAAGGCGATGGCGTTTTTGTAATCGCCAAAGACGGCGACCAAGGTCTGGCCGAACGGGGTTTCAATGAACATCCACGACAGCCCCGTTACCGACAGCGCCATGAAGCACAGGGCGAGTAAGGTGTGGAACATGCGCTCAGCCAAGGAAAAGCGTTCAACCCGCATCATGTCGGCGTTGGCGACGGGGTCAACCACGCGCGTTTTGCCAAAGGCCATGCGGATTTCTTTGACCGCCCAAAGGGCGACATACGGTGCAAACACCAAAAAAACCGTGCCCGCCAAAGCCACCATGGTCCAAGCGGCATAAAACAAGGCGGGGAAGTCGTTTTGGGTTTCGGTCACAAAGGGGCTGGGTTCGTGAATGACGTAACTGCCCATGGCCGCCGTGGCCCCCTTGTGACAGCGGGCACAGACCTTTTCAGCACGGTGGTCCGCAAACATGGTGGCGGCTGGGTTGCGGATGCCTGCGATGGGGCGCGAAATGTGACAGGTCTTGCACTTTACCGATGTGCGCGCGTAGTGCAGGTTTTTGTCCTGGCCCTCATGACACGACAGGCAATAGCGCGCATTGGCGAATCCCGGCACATCTTTGTGCACGTCGGGCAAGACCGAGTTTTTGCGCACCGGACCGTTGCCGGGACCGAGGCGCTGCCACAAAGTACGCTCTGTCTGGGGGTTGGGCACGAACAGTTCAGGCGCGTTGGGGTTTTCGCCGGGCGCGTGTTGCGCGCGGGCGGGGAAGACTGCCAGAAACAGGGCCACCACGAAGAGGGGGGTCAGTCTAAGCATCCCGTCGCACCTTTCTCCCCATAGGAGATGGCGTTTCGACGGGCCAGGTTCAACACTTCATGAAGGTCCGGGTCGTGCAGCCCCAGTTCATTGATGTGCTCAATGGTGTTGGTGAGGTATTCCAGCGCGGTTCCGTTTTTGCCAATGCCCCGCGCAACCAAGCATGCTTGCTGATCGTAGGAAAGCTCACCGGCGAATTGTTCGTGGTCGCGGATGACAACAAAGGTATAGGCTTCGACTTCGCGGCCATCCTTGAGCGTCACGTTGACAAATTCCGACGTATAGACCCGTGTAACTTTTTCGCGCTCATCAAGATATTTGACCGTTTCGGGGATCAAGTCGGCGTGCACGCGAAACGTCAGGCCGCAACAGCTGCCGCCCTCGTCCAGGCCCAGAACCAAGCCCGGATTACCCGGCGTGCCGCGATAGATGGTGGACAACACGCACAGGGATCTGTGGTAACCTTCGACCTCACCCGGTACGACTTCCAAGTGTTCAAAGCCCGGGTTCCACATGAGCGAGCCATAAGCGAAGACCCATAAGTCGTCGCCGCTGGTAAAATTGGGGTGGGTGAGGTTTGTCATGAGAGAGAGGTTAACGCCTCCGTTTCAAACTCTCAACGGTTCCCTAACCAGTTTTAAGCTATAAAATCGCGTTTCTTAAGATCGATTCGGAGTTTCCAGATGCCCCGGCGTCCAACGTCCCAACGCTATGCCCGCCAAGCCCCCGGCCGCCGTCCGGCCAGGGGAGGGCAAAATACTGGGCATACGTACGACCACCCGGCGCTGCACTACCAAAAGCCCACGGGGTTGAAACGCTTTCAGTTTTTGGTTTCCATCATTGCGGCGGTGGCCATTGCGTTTGGGCTCTGGTCGTTCGTGTGGTACGCCGCCCAAGCCTGGGTCAAGACCGAGGTCATCAACTGGATCGGCGATCAACGCCGCCATGGTGCAGAGGTCGCTTATGACACGCTTGAAACGACGGGCTTCCCGTCGACCATCACGGTGACCTTATCCCAGCCCAAATACAAAGGCCGTCTGTTTGCACACCAAGTACAGTGGAGCTCCGATGCGGTGAAGTTCATCGCCAAGCCCTGGGCGCCGTGGAACTTTGAGCTGGTGGGCGATGGTCGGCACAGTTTGGCGCTTTTGGATGAAGGGCTGAGCTGGCGGGGCGAAGCCAAGGGCCTGTCTGCCATGGCGGATTTGGGTGATCGCTGGCCTGAAAACTTGGACTTCGCGGTGTCGGGGCTGGTCTTGCAAGGCAGCACCAACATCCAGATGCAAAGCCTGCGCATTCAGGCCGCGCACAATCCCGACGCCCAACGCGGTGGCACGGGCTTGGATGTGCAAGTGTCGGGCATGGGGTTAAACGTTCCAGGCGCGCTGCCCGCGCCCTTGTCGTCGTTCATTGACGTGTTGGAGCTGGATGCCCGTGTGACCGGTTCGGTGCAGCCGGGGACGCTGGAAAACAGCTTGCCCAATTGGCAGGAAAGCGGCGGTGTGGTGGAACTGGACCGCTTGAAGTTCCGCTCCGACCCGATTGCTTTCGCGGCGGGCGGCAAGATGTCGTTGACCAAGGAAATGCAGCCCCAGGGTCAAGCCATGGCGAAAATCCAAGGCCTGTTTCAGATGTTGGAAATTCTGCGCGCCAAGGGTGTGATGAGCGACGGTGAAATGGTGGTCGCGACCATGGGGCTGGCGGCTATGGCCAAACGTCCCAAAAATGGTGGGGCACCAGAGGTCAATCTCGCCATCAAAGTCGAAGACGGGACGTTGAGCTTAGGCCCCTTGAAGGTCATGAAGATGCCCACCGTTGACTGGGGCTTTGTACCGGATGCGCTCAAACCCCCGCCAAATCCCAAGCCGGAACCGAAAAAGCCCAGATTCGGACCTGCGCCGACGGTGTTTTAAGCGTCTTCTTCATCCGGTTTGACGTCCGGCGTGTGCTGTTTGGCGTCGATGATGGACCGGCGCACGGCTTGGGCGCGGCCAAAGGTCGTTTCCATAAAATCGCCGTCGCCTTTGCGGATGGCGCGTTGCAACTGGGTCAAGTCTTCGGTGAAGCGGCCCAAAACATCCAGCACGGCGTCACGGTTGTTCAAGAAAATATCGCGCCACATCACCGGATCGCCTGCAGCAATCCGGGTGAAATCGCGAAAGCCCGAAGCCGAGTATTGAATGACTTCTTGTTTGATTTCATCCGCCAACTGATCTGCGGTGTCGACGATGGAAAACGCGATCAAGTGGGGCAAGTGTGAGGTGATGGCCAACACTCGATCGTGATGATCAGGGCTCATGACTTCCACATCTGCGCCCACGCCTTGCCACAGCTGCTTCACTTTAGCGATGGCGTCTGCATCTGTGCCGTCCTCGGGCGTTAAGATGGTCCAGCGGCCAGGGAACAGTTCGGCAAAGCCCGCTTCGGGGCCGGAATTTTCCGTACCCGCAATGGGGTGTCCGGGAATCAAGTGTGCGTGGTCGGGCAGATGCGGCTTCAAATCTTTGATGGCAGATGATTTGACCGAGCCCACGTCGGAGACAATCGCGCCCGGTTTCAGCGCGTCGTGAATGGACTTTGCCACACCTTCGTAAGCCCCCATGGGCGTGCAGACCATAACCAAGTCGGCGTCTTGCACGGCCTGGGCGGCGTCCAGTGAATAGCTGTCGCTAAGGCCCAGGTCTTGCGCCTTGGACAAGGTCTCAGCACGGCGGGTCGAGACGGCAATATGCCCCGCAAGGCCATGCTTTTTCATGGCGAGTGCCAAGCTTGACCCGATGAGGCCGATGCCAATCAAAGCGACACGGTCAAACAGGGGCGTGCTCATGCTTCGCCCTCCACAAAGGCTTTGATGGAAGCGATGAACAGCTCCATTTCGTCTGCAGCACCGATGGACACCCGCAGGCTGTCCGGCAAGCCATAGCTTGTCATGCGCCGCACGATGATGCCGCGTTCGCGCAGATAAGCGTCCACGGCTTCGGCGCGTTCGGGTGTGCCAAAGCGCGCCAAAATAAAGTTCGCGACACTTTGGGTGGTCTCAATGCCCAAATCGTTCAGTGCGGCTTGGGTCTTGTCCACCCAGTCCAAGGTGTGGCACACACTTTTGTCTTGGAAAGCGGTGTCTTTGAGGGAGGCAACGCCTGCGGCTTGTCCCACGGCGCCGACGTTAAACGGTCCGCGCACGCGGTTCATCACATCGGCGATTTCGGACGGGAAATAGCCCCAGCCCACGCGCAACCCGCCCAGGGCAAAGAGTTTCGAAAACGTGCGCGTCATCACGGTGTTTTGTCCGGCGTTGACCAGCTCAACCCCAGCTGCGTAGTCGTTGCGGTTGACGAACTCGGCATAGGCCGCGTCGATCACCAACAACACGTCTTCGGGCAGGCCCGCGCGCAAGGCTTCCAATTCAGACAGGCTCAAGTACGTGCCGGTCGGATTGTTGGGGTTGGCGACAAAGACGATGCGGGTTTTGTCCGTCACCGCGTCCAGCAGGTTTTCCACGTCCGTGCGCAAATCCGTTTCCGGGGCTTTGACAGGTGTGGCCCCTGCGGCTTTGGCGGCGATGGGATACATCAAAAAGCCGTGTTCGGAATACAGAACCTCATCCCCCGGTCCGGCGTAAGAGTACGTCAGCAGGCTGATCAGTTCGTCCGAGCCCGCACCACATACAATGCGGTCCGCGTCCAGATCGAACCGCTCGGCAATGGCTTGGCGTAGCGCCGTTGCGCCACCATCGGGGTAGCGGTGGGTGTCTTTTGCGGCGGCTTGGATGGCTTCAACGGCTTTGGGCGACGGGCCGAACGCACCTTCGTTGGACGACAGTTTGAGAATGCGGTCCACGCCTTTGATTTTGGATTCACCGCCGACATAGGCCGCGATGTCCAAAACGCCGGGGCGTGGTGGAATGGTGTTGCTCATGACGCCTCCTCAGCCCAGTTCTTCTGCGCTGACAGGGGTGGCGTAGCCGCCGATGGAGACGGCAAACTCAACCACGTCGTCGAACCCTTCGGTGATTTTTTTCAACCGTTCGTCGTTTGGCGCGACAAAATCGTCCACTTCGACCAAGACTTGCCAAATGCTCGGGCGGCTTTCGTCGTGGGATACGGTGGTGAACACCATGTTGAGCCCCAATTCGGCCAAGCCGGCTTTGAGCTGGCTGGGGGCGAGCTGGGTGGAGGTTTCCAGCACGATGTAGGTGCGGTCGCGCCCGGTGGGCTCTTGTGCAACCGGGGAAATGACCAGGGCTTCAAGCTCGGAAGGCCGTGCGTTCGCGCCCGGCACAAACGGCAGGCGTGCGATCACACGGGGCACATCCGGGCCTTCAAACGCCATGCGCCGCCACCACGGGTCGGTTTCGTGGCGCGCGGGCAACGGGACGATGCCGACGGTGACCTCTTGGCGCTGCACCGCTTCGATGATGCGCCGGGTCGACGGGAACGGGGTCATGGGTGTGAAGCTGCCGTACTGGTCGCGGGCCAAGTCCCAAAAGCTGTCGCCGTCTTCGTCCATGAACACGCCCGCAGAAAACGGGCCTTCCATGCCAAGGGTCGCGACAATCAGCTCACGCCAAATGCGGAACAGTTCACGCTTGGGGAACTTTCCTTGGTGTTGGTCGAAGAGACGATAGATGATTTCGGCTTCCCGCTCAGGGCGGATTTTCACCGTGTCGTCCTGCTTGTATGCGCGCACTTCTTCAATCAACTTGGTGCGGTTCATCAGCAGTTCGTGAATCTGATCGTCAATGGCGTCGATATCGCGCCGGATTTCCGATAAGTCGCGGCCCATGAATATGTCCTAAATTTAAGAAATCTTAGGGTGGCGAAAGTAAAGAGAAAGTGCACAGAAATCAAAGAAAACATTGACACATTTCGTCGTCGCCCATAGCTATGGGGGCTCTGAAAGATAGATTAGGGATCCGTTATACCGATGAGCGGCGAAGACGCCATCACCAAAAGCGCCCAAAAGGCCTATGAGCCGGGCACTTGGACTTTGCCGGGCCACCGTGTGTGTTTGGCCAAGGACGAGCCTTTGTGCCTGGATAATGGCGACGAGATGAAGGACGTTCACGTCGCCTACCATACCTGGGGAGAGCTGAACGCGGAAAAGTCCAACGCGATCTTGGTCTGTCACGCGCTCACGGGCGATCAGTACATGGTCGAAGACCACCCCATTACGGGTAAAGAAGGTTGGTGGAAAGAGGTCGTCGGCCCTGGAAAAGTGATCGACACGGACCGCTACTTTGTTATTTGTTCCAATATCTTGGGCGGATGCATGGGGACTACGGGGCCACAAGACATCAACCCCGAAACGGGCAAGGAATGGGGCCTGGATTTCCCCGTGATCACCATCGGCGACATGGTGCGTGCGCAAAAACTGCTGATTGAGCATTTGGGCATTGAGCAGCTGTTCGCCGTCGTGGGCGGGTCCATGGGCGGCATGCAGGTGCTGGAATGGGCGTGCCGCTATCCAGACAACGTCTTTGCCGCCGTGCCCATTGCGTCGGCGGCCAAACATTCCGCGCAAAACATCGCCTTTAACGAAGTTGGCCGCCAAGCCATTATGTCCGATCCCGACTGGTGCCGGGGTGATTATCATCAGTACGACCTGCACCCGCATCGCGGCTTGGCCGTGGCGCGTATGGCCGCGCACATCACCTATTTGTCCGAAACCGCCCTGACGCGCAAATTTGGCCGCAACCTGCAAGACCGCGATGACCTGTCCTATGGATTTGGTGCGGATTTTCAGGTGGAAAGCTATTTGCGCCACCAAGGCAGCACCTTTGTGGACCGCTTCGACGCCAACGCGTATCTGTTCATCACGCGCGCCATGGATTATTTCGACATCGGGCTCAACGCAGGCGGGACCTTGACCAAAGCGTTCAAGGACACGCCGGTGCGCTTTTTGGTCATGTCGTTCACGTCGGACTGGCTCTATCCCACCCGTGACAGCCGGGAAATTGTGCACGCCTTGAACGCCGGCCTCGCCAACGTCAGCTTTGTCGAGATTGAATCGGACAAAGGCCACGACGCCTTTTTGTTGGACGAGCCGGAATTTCACAACGTCTTCGAAGGCTTCTTGGAAGGCTGCGCGGAACATCGTGGATTGCAAAGGAAAGCACCATGATGAACCCAGCTGACCCCAAATCCATTCGCGTCGATCTGCAGCGTATTGCCGATATGATCGAGCCCAATACCCGCGTGCTCGACGTCGGTTGCGGCAATGGCGATTTGTTGGAATACCTGTGGCGCTTCAAACAAATCGACGGGCGCGGCATCGAAATCAGCACCCAAGGTGTGCAGGCCTGCGTTTCTGCGGGGCTCAGCGTTGTGCAAGGCGACGTGGAAACGGATTTAAAAGACTATCCCGACCAAGCCTTCGACTACGTGATCTTGAGCCAAACCCTGCAGGCGATGATGGCGCCCCGCGAAGTCTTGACCGAAATGCTGCGCATTGGGGAGCGCGCCATCGTGTCGCTGCCGAACTTCGCCTATTGGCGCTTGCGCATGTATGTGCTGTTTAAAGGCCGCATGCCGATCTCAGAAAAGCTGCCCTATGAATGGTACGACACGCCCAACATCCACTTCTGCACCATCCGCGACTTTGTCGCGTTGGTGGACGACATGGGCCTGACCATTGAACAAAGCCTGTTCTTAGACGACGAAGGCACGTCGCGCACCATCGGCAAAGGGGTGGCGATGGCCAACTTCTTTGGTGAGCAAGGCGTGTTTTTGCTGAGTAAATAAGGCGAGCCCATGAAGGTATATCTTGCCGGACCAGACGTGTTTCTCCCCGACGCCAAAGCCTATGGCGAGGCGCTGAAGGCCAAATGCGCCGCCGCCGGACTGGTGGGCGTGTTCCCCTTGGACGCCGGACTGGACCTAAGTGGACTGTCTAAAAAAGACGCTGCTGATAAAATTTATCAGGCCAATTTAGCCCAAATCGCCGATTGCGACGCGGTGCTCGCCAACATGACCCCCTTTCGCGGCGTCAACATGGACACGGGAACGGCGTTTGAAATGGGCTATGGCTTAGGCCTCGGCAAGCGCGTCGTGGGCTATACGGCGGACCCGTCGAAGTATCTGGATCGCGTCAAGGCGAACCTCCTCGTCATCCAAGACGTCGACGGCCAAACCTGGGACGCCGACGGTCTGCTGGTGGAAGACTTCGACGTGCCGGATAATTTGATGATGGTGTGCGCGGTGGAGGCGGTTTTTGGGTCTTTTGATGAGGCGGTGGGGTATCTTAAAGCCGAGCGCTAAAGCCTTCTACCTTTTCTCAGTGTCATGGCCGGACTTGATCCGGCCATCCACGTCTCTTTCAAATCGCAGCATAAGACGTGGATACCCGGGTCAAGCCCGGGCATGACGATGTGAGAGTTCGTCGCTTCGCGTCTCGCAATGACGCAGTCCCCTTAATCGCAGACATCTCCCCCTCACCCTCCCAACGCTAACGCGCCGGGCCCCTCCCTCCCCCTCATGGGGAGGGCATAGCTCAGAGCGCTTCGCGTATTGCCTCCCTCTCCTCCCATAGGGGGGAGAGGGCCGGGGTGAGGGGGGCGTTTCGACAACCGGAGACATATGAAGGTGCGAAATGGCTTTGTCGCTTGTGCAGCGCCGAAATCAATTTTGAGTCTCAACCCCCAGCACATTGTCATGCCCGGACTTGATCCGGGCATCCACGTGTTCCAGAGCACGTGGGGATAAAGACATGGATAGCCGGGTCAAGCCCGGCCATGACATATGAGGGAGAAAGACCACAGGCAGGATTGAAATTAATTTGTTCTGCCCCCCCCTGACCCTATTGATCAGTTGAAATCGTAAACAGGGATTGGCATCAATCTATAACGTGAAGAAACATTGCTGGACGACTCTCTGCTAGCTTCTTAATATCTATACGATATTCAGGAGTGCTAAGGCATGTATGACGACAGTGGCCGTGAAGAATTAAAAGATAAAAAGTTCACACAAGATGTTGAGAATGAAAGCATTCCGAACAAGTATTATCATCGTCTAGTCGCTAAACAGAAAACGTTCAAAAATATCAATTTTAAGTTTTGCATTTTTGATAATGCCTATCTGCGAAAATGTGTTTTTGAAAATTGTGACTTCACAGGCTGCAAATTTGTAAACAGCAACCTTGTTGGCTCATCCTTCGAAGGATGCAAGTTTGACTACGCCACTTTTGACAAGACCCTGATCGAAAATGTGGTCTTGAATTCAAGTTGTCCTGATCGTGATAACCTTAAATTGAAATTCGCCAGATCCTTAAGGCTAAATTACCAGCAGCTGGGTGATGCGACGTCTGCAAACAAGGCTATGAATGTAGAGTTAGCAGCGACGAGAAGGCATCATTGGAATGCTTGGTGCGCAAATGATCAGTATCACCGTTCAAAGTATAAAGGCGTAGGGCGTCTGAAAGCCTTTTGGGATTGGCTTGTTTTCGTATCCTTAGATGCAATTTGGGGGAATGGCGAGAGCCTTTTAAAGCTGATAAGAGCCGCCTTCGTCGTTTTGCTTATCATCACGATTTTCGAAGTTTGCCAGTCACCAGATGCCAATAAAATTTCGAGTTATTGGGAGGGCTTAATCACTTCGCCGCAAATATTTTTAGGGGTAATTGACCCTGTCTACATTTCTGATGCTGGGCAAACGGCAATCTACTTTGTCAGGTTGGTGATGTTTGCCTTCTTTATGTCCATAACAATCAAACGCTTTAACCGGAGATAGGCATGCACATTTATGCTTTTGGTTCGGTTTGTAGAGGTGACATTGATCCAAGCTCAGATGTTGATCTCCTCGCGCTTGTTGATGGGCATGATGATAGATTTGACCAGTTCACGTACTCGATATACTCATACGAGCGAATTAAAGAGCTTTGGGGTGAAGGAAATCCATTTGCTTGGCATTTATCCCTCGAATCAAAGCTGATATTTGCATCTGATGAAAATGACTTTCTGGGGCAGTTGGGGGAACCAGCGCCTTACCTTGATGGTCATAATGAGTGCAAAAAATTCTATGATATTTTTAAGCAGGCTGTTGCCTCCTTCTCCACATCTGACGCCTCGAGGATTTTTGATCTATCTTCAGTATTCTTGGCAATCAGGAACTTTGCAACGTGTTACTCTCTAAGCCAAGGTAATGCAGTGACATTTTCTAGAAACTCTGCTTTAGAACTGGGCACGTCTTCCCTGTCGGTTGACCAAGATATTTATGATATATTGAAGCGTTCTCAGATTTTATGCACGCGAGCATATGGGGTGATACTTAGTGAAGAAGAGATGAGCTTCACGCAACAAGCATTTCCTGCAATTGAAGATTGGATGTTGAAGCTACTAAAAGAGTTTGAGGTTTAATATGACTGAGTTTGCAAATCGCATAGACACACAACGGGATATTCTCAAATCAGTTAATAGTTTTGATTGGGAAAATGAGCCTTTGATGAGTCTTACGCAAAAATCCATAGACCGTTGGTCGAGTGCAAATGGTATGAACTCTGAAACAGCTTTGGTAAAACTGCTTGTAGCTACTTCGAAAAAACTCTTCTTTTTGGCAAATAAAAGTCAGGAACAGATTACTCAAGAGTACGAGGAGCTTTCCCTGGAAGTCACGGAATTACACGAACAAATTAGTTCGGAGATCAACAAGGACTACGCTTAATTGATCTCTTCGCATCGAGGGGCTCAGAATAAATTGACGAGATTACCGCTTCAAACCCCGATGCGCCCGATTGGTCGATCCCGGCGGCGCCAGCGCAAACGCCCGTCGTGTCTGCCGTTCCCCCGCCATTTGCCCCGCGTAGATTTCTTTCGCCGCTTCAATAATCACCACGCCGCCGAACGCGGGGAAGAAGCGGCGGCCGATTTGTTCGAACGCGGGGGCGGAGCCCAGCATTAGTCTTGTGCTTGACGGTGGCATATACAGCCCCACTTGGGAGCGCACTGGGGTGAACATGTTGTCGCGCAGCAAGCGACTGAGCTGTGCTGGCGAGTAGGGTTGGCCGTGGGCGAAGGGGCTCATTTCCATGCGGGCCCAGAGACCGCGCCGATTGGGCGCCACGATCAACAAGCGCCCGCTTTCCGTCATCACCCGCCAGGCTTCGCGCAGCATGTGACGCAGGCGTTCGGTGCTCTCAATGGCGTGCACCATCAGCACCCGGTCCATGGACAAGTCAGCAAACGGCAGCTCTTTTTCTTGGACCAATGTGGTGAGGCCCGGCTCTGACGGGGGCCAGTGAAGTACGCCTTGGCGCGCGGGCATGGCGGCGACGGTGCGTTGGGCTTCATGGCGGAACAGGCCTAGGTACGGCGTGGGGTAGCCAATGCCCAAAACGTTCTGGCCGGAGACGTCGGGCCACATTTGGCGCAGGTTGTTGCGCACCATGCGCTGCGCCACACGCCCGCAAGGCGTGGCGTAAAACTCCCGAAGGTCAACGGCATCCATCCACATAATCAACAGTTTAGGGACTTATGCACGCTCACAAAAGTGAAATTAATGATGCGCTATAGTGTCATGATGCTAATCTAGCGTCCTCTTGCTTCAACAAAGGACTACGCCATGAGTGATATGGCCATCATGCAAATTCCGGTTTTGTCGGACAACTACATCTATTTAATCCACGACCAAGTGAGCAAAACCACGGCCTGTGTCGATCCAGCCGTGGCCGCTCCGGTTATAGAAGCCGCCGAAGAACAGGGCTGGCGCATCACCCACGTTTTGGTCACGCACCCCCATTACGACCACACCGACGGTGTGGCGGACATAGTTGAGGCGCACGGGGCAGAGGTTTACGGCTCGCGTCACGACTTCGGCGACATTCCCAAGTGTGATCATGGCGTCGTCGAAGGCGATGAAATCCAGATGGGTCCCTACACGGTGGAGGTCTTGGACGTGCCCGGCCACACCGCGCACCATGTGGCCTATCACATTGCGGATATGGGGGCCGTGTTTGTGGGCGATACTTTGTTTTCGCTGGGCTGTGGCCGTTTGTTCGGCGGGACGGCGGGGCAGATGTGGTCGAGCTTGAAGAAGCTGCGCGAGCTTCCAAGCGAAACCTACGTTTTTTGCGCCCACGAATACACCAACGCCAACGCCGATTTTGCGCTGAGCGTCGATCCCGACAATCCCGATTTAATAGCGCGCGCAGCCGAGGTCTTGGCGTTGCGTCAGCGCGGCGAGCCGACGGTGCCCTCAACTTTGGCCACGGAAATCCGCAGCAATCCCTTTTTGCGCTGTGACTTTCCGGCTTTTAAAGAACACCTCAATATGGCGAACGCGAACAGCGAAGATGTGTTCGCAGAAGTCCGCAAACGGAAGGACAATTTTTAATGAAACTGTTTACCTCGCTGACCTCACCCTTTGGGCGAAAATGCCGCATGGTGGCGCACGTCGCGGGCATTACGGGCCGCGTCGAAGTCGTGGATGTGGACTACAAAGCCCAGTCCTATTTAAAGACCAATCCGCTGGGCAAAGTGCCGGCGCTGCAACGCGACGACGGCACGGTGTTGATCGATTCTCCGGTTATTTGCCAATACTTGTCCAGCCTTGTGGACGGCCAGAAAATCTATCCGGTGAAACAAGAACAGCGTTGGCGTCAACTGTGCCTGGAAGCTTTGGCCGACGGCATTTCCGACGCGGGCATCTTGATTTTCATGGAAAACAAACGTCACGAGGACAAACGTTCCCAAGAGTGGATGGAAGCCCAGGCGAAAAAGATTCATGCGGGTCTCGACGCCGTGGAGCTGGTCGCGGCCGAGTTCGGCGACAGCACCTCCATCGGCGTGTTGGCGTGCGCGGCGGCCATCAGTTGGCTGGAGTTCCGCGAGATCGTCTCGGGCATCCGCACCGCCCGCCCGAACTTGTCGGCGTGGCTGGATGACGTCTCCTTGCGGGATTACATGATCGCCACGGCCCCACCTGCGGACGCTTAGCCCATGCCCAGTTTCTACGGCTATACAGCGGATCAAGTCATCGCGGTGTTGGAGCTGCAGCCTCATCCGGAAGGCGGCTACTTCAAAGAGATCTACCGCGACGCCGTGGCCGACGGCGAACGCGGCACCGTAACGTCCATCTTCTTTTTGTTGGAAGAAGGCCAAGTGTCCCACTGGCACCGGGTGGTGGACGCGGCGGAAGTCTGGTGTTGGCACGCAGGTGCGCCGCTGGAACTGTTGATCCAATCGGACGGTCAACGCCACACACATTACCTGGGCATGGACTTAAACGCCGGCCAACGCCCCCAAGCCGTGGTGCCCGCCGGTGCGTGGCAATCGGCGAAGTCGATCGGCGCGTGGACCTTGGTCGGCTGCCAAGTGGCCCCAGCGTTTGAGTTCGAAAGCTTCGTGCTGGCCGAGCCGGGCTTTGAGCCGGATTAAATTCCCCCCTTCAATTCATAATCCTGAGCGTCATCCCTGCGTAGGCAGGT